>NZ_CP017037.1:830000-1132500 GCF_001717505.1 Dialister pneumosintes | reverse complement strand
CTCAAAAGCAAGAAGGTCAAGGTGTGAAGTATGTAAGTTAAGATACTAAGGGCATACGGTGGATGCCTTGGCGATATCTGCCGAAGAAGGACGCGACAAGCTGCGAAAAGCTACGGGTAGGCGCAAATAGCCGTTGAACCGTAGATATCCGAATGGAGAAATCCGGCGGTGGTAATGCACCGTCACCCATACCGACCGGTATGAGGAGGGAACTCGGTGAACTGAAACATCTAAGTAACCGGAGGAGAAGAAATCAAACGAGATACCCCAAGTAGCGGCGAGCGAACGGGGAAGAAGCCTAAACCGAATAAGGAAACTTAATCGGGGTTGAGGACCGACAAAATTGGAGGAAAAGTTAGCCAAATCTCTTGGGAAAGAGAGCCGAAGACAGTGAGAGCCTGGTAGGCGAAAACAAGAACTCTAAGGACGGAATCCAGAGTAGTGCGGGACACGAGAAATCCCGTATGAAGCAGGGGGGACCACCCTCCAAGGCAAAACACAGATATCGACCGATAGCGCATAGTACCATGAGGGAAAGGTGAAAAGCACCCCGGGAGGGGAATGAAATAGAACCTGAAACCGTATGTTTACAAACAGTCAGAGACCGTATATAAAACAGGTCGATGGCGTGCCTATTGAAGAATGAACCAGCGAGTTACGAGGGCCGGCAAGGTTAAGCAGGAAATGTGGAGCCGAAGCGAAAGCGAGTCTTAATAGGGCGAGAAGTCGGAAAGCGTAGACCCGAAACCACAGTGATCTACCCATGTCCAGGTTGAAGCACAGGTAAAAATGTGTGGAGGACCGAACCTATATCTGTTGAAAAAGGTTAGGATGAGGTGTGGGTAGGGGTGAAATTCCAATCGAACGTGGAGATAGCTGGTTCTCCCCGAAATAGCTTTAGGGCTAGCCTCAAGTGGTGATTACAGGCGGTAGAGCACTGATCAGGAGCGGGACCTACCCGGTTACCAAACCCAGTCAAACTCCGAATGGCTGTAATCAAACTTGGGAGTCAGACTACGACTTATAAGGGCCGTGGTCAAGAGGGAAACAGCCCAGATCATCAGCTAAGGTCCCAAATGCCGTGCTAAGTGGCGAAGGATGTGGCGTTTCATAAACAACCAGGATGTTGGCTTAGAAGCAGCCATCATTTAAAGAGTGCGTAATAGCCCACTGGTCGAGAGACGCTGCGCCGAAGATGTCCGGGGCTCAAGCACGGAACCGAAGCTATGGCAGACGCAAGCCGTCTGGGTAGGGGAGCGTTCTTATTGGGGAGAAGCGATACCGGAAGGAGTCGTGGACTGATAAGAAGTGAGAATGCTGGTATGAGTATCGAAAAGAAAGGTGAGAATCCTTTCCACCGAAAGCCCGAGGGTTCCTGAGCAACGATCGTCGTCTCAGGGTAAGTCGGGACCTAAGCCGAGGCAAGAAGCATAGGCGATGGACAACAGGTTGAAATTCCTGTACCGGAAGAGTCTGATTGAGTGAAGGAGTGACGCAGAAGGGCACACAAGCATGCGAGTGGAAGAGCATGTCTAAGTGCGTAGCCTGTATGATAGGAAAAACCGTCATACGAGAAGGGTGAGACATGAAGGGGAGTTAAAGGAGACTTTAATGAACTTGTGAATCCCATGCTGCCAAGAAAAGCTTCTAGCGAGGACTCGTCCGCCCGTACCGTAAACCGACACAGGTAGGCGGGGAGAGAATCCTAAGGTGCGCGGGAAAACCCTCGTTAAGGAACTCGGCAAATTGCATCCGTAACTTCGGAAGAAGGATGGCCCTTGGTAGGCGAAGAGTCAAGCACTTGGAACCGAGAAGGGTGGCAGAAAAGAGGCCCAAGCAACTGTTTACCAAAAACACAGGTGCCTGCGAAAGCGAAAGCTGAAGTATAGGTGCTGACGCCTGCCCGGTGCTGGAAGGTTAAGGAGAGAGGTCAGCTAAGGCGAAGCTTTGAACTGAAGCCCCAGTGAACGGCGGCCGTAACTATAACGGTCCTAAGGTAGCGAAATTCCTTGTCGGGTAAGTTCCGACCCGCATGAAAGGCGTAATGATTTGGGCACTGTCTCAACGAGGGGCCCGGTGAAATTGAAATACCTGTGAAGATGCAGGTTACCCGCGACTGGACAGAAAGACCCCATGGAGCTTTACTGCAGCTTGAGATGGAATCTCGGAAGTAGATGCACAGGATAGGTGGGAGACAAAGAAGTATGTACTTAGGTATGTATGGAGTCGATGTTGGGATACCACCCTTCTAGTTCTGGGATTCTAACGCCAGGAGTAACGACCCTGCGGACAATCTCAGGTAGGCAGTTTGACTGGGGCGGTCGCCTCCGAAAGAGTAACGGAGGCGCCCAAAGGTTCCCTCAGGTCGGACAGAAACCGACCGACGAGTGCAAAGGCAGAAGGGAGCTTGACTGCGAGACCAACAAGTCGAGCAGAGACGAAAGTCGGGCTTAGTGATCCGGTGGTACTGTGTGGAAAGGCCATCGCTCAACGGATAAAAGCTACCCTGGGGATAACAGGCTAATCTCTCCCAAGAGTTCATATCGACGGGGAGGTTTGGCACCTCGATGTCGGCTCATCACATCCTGGGGCTGGAGTAGGTCCCAAGGGTTGGGCTGTTCGCCCATTAAAGTGGTACGCGAGCTGGGTTCAAAACGTCGTGAGACAGTTTGGTTCATATCCATCGCGGGCGTAAGAAGTTTGAGGGGGGCTGCTCCTAGTACGAGAGGACCGGAGTGGACGAATCAATGGTGTACCAGTTGTCACGCCAGTGGCATGGCTGGAAAGCCACATTCGGAAGGGATAAACGCTGAAAGCATCTAAGCGTGAAGCCCACCCCAAGATGAGACTTCTCATCAGAAATGAGTAAGATCCCTTATAGACTATGAGGTAGATAGGCCGCAAGTGGAAGAGCAGTGATGTTTGGAGCGATGCGGTACTAATAGATCGAGGTCTTAACTTAGAGAGAATCACAAAGCGCAGACAGTCTTGGAAGAGACTTCAGTGGTACTTCTATATAGTTTTGAAGGAATATCTTCAAAGAGAAACAGTGGCGATAGCTGTGAGGATACACCTGTACCCATGCCGAACACAGAAGTTAAGCTCACAAACGCCGAAAGTACTTGGCTGGAAGCGGCCCGGGAGGATAGGAAGCTGCTGATTAAGAAAGAACACTCAATAGAGTGTTCTTTTTTATTGTCTATATACTTTTATATTGCACCTTTAAGAGCAGATTATTTTATTGTGGTAAATTATACGGATGATATATTACTATTTCATTTTGTCATGGATATATAGTTATACATAAAATTTCATAAAAATAAGTAATAATTATTTACTTTTATCTGAAAGTAAGATATTATTAAATTTAATATTAAAAATCATCATATGTGATATGATGTTGTTTCATGTTTAGGGAGGTGTGTAACTATGAGTGTTTTTAAAAATCTCATGGATAATAAAACAGTAGCACACCGATGGGCAAGTTATGGAATTACTGTAGCTCTCATTATAGCTGCTGCTTTGTTATCTCCAGGAAAAGAATTATTGGATAATAGTGTGGGAACTTTAGTGATTCTATTTATTCTATTTTATACATTACTGACCAGACGTATTTTGGAAACGCTTATTTTTTCCACTATTTTTGGCATTGCACTTTCTTCAGGAACTGATTTTGTAGAAGGTTTTAGAGTACAGTTATTTAAAACCATGGCAGGAGAAGACTTTATTTGGATTGTGTTGATGTGTTGTTTTTTAAATGTATTTAATAAGTTTTTAAATAAAACAGGTTCTTTACATGCTTTTTCAAGACTTATTAAGTCGCGGGTAAAGTCTAAGGGACAGCTTAATATAGCAACGTGGCTTTTACAGTTTCCTTTGTTCTTTGATGACTATATGACTATTGCTGTCGGGGGTAGCATTATGGCTCCTATGTATGATGAGTTGGATGTGCCTAGAGAAGAAGGTGCTTATTTAATTCATACATTAGCGGAACCCTTGCGTGCTATTTTTCCTATTACCTCTTGGGCCGCTTTCTTAGGAGGATGTTTTATTTCTACGGGTCTCGTTCCTGAGGGAGAAGGAATGATGGCATTCATAAAATCGATTCCATTTGCTTTTTATCCGATTATTGCTATTATAGGTACTTTCTTATTTGCTGTTGGAATATTGCCGAAATGGGGCTTTTCTAAAGCACCGGCAAAGGAGAATTACACGGAATTAGAAAATTTAGAGGAATCGAATGAGGGAAGAAAAGAAGGAAATTTATTTGATTTCTTTTTACCTATACTTCTTTTATTGGGGGCTGCGTATTATTTTGATTTTGATACGGTACCTGCGATGCTTATTGTATTACCGATTACAGCCGGTTATTACTTGATTCGTAATATTATGGAAGCACAGGATATTGAAGAATGTTTAGTATCCGGTTTTGCAGATTTTATGAGTATTATTATTCTGTTTTGTGCCTCATATATGTTAAATGATGTGTTAGTTGATTTAGGATATATTGATTATTTAGCAAATGTGGTTAAACAGTTTGTAAACCCGAATTTATTACCGTTTTTGGTATTTGTAATTTTCTGTATATCGGAATGTATTATGTCTTTGAATTGGGGGCTATTACTGATTACTTTCCCAATTTTACTGCCTGTAGCGGCTGCTATAGGTACGAATCCTTATTTAGTCGGTGCAGCGATTATTTCCGCAGGTTGTTTTGGTTGTAATATGTGTTACATTTGTGATTACACCATGCTTACTTCATCCGTGTTCGGCCTTAAACCGGGATATCATGCGTCCACTTGTGTAGCATATTCTGTTATTTTTGCAGTTATTTCTGCAGGAATGTATTTAATGGCAGGTTTTATTTTTTAAATAAAGGAGGATCTTCTATGTTAGAAATTAAAGAGTATATTTATGAATTTGCAAAAGATATGAAACCGGTAGCTAAAGCAAAGGATAATGAAGTCGTTAAATTTATTGTAGAAGATTGTTTTGCCGGTCAGATTAAAAGTGAAAAAGATATTGCGATGTCTGTAGATTGGAAACATACCAATCCGGCAGCCGGTCCTCTTTATGTAGAAGGGGCAGAACCGGGTGATGTATTATGCGTAGAAATTTTAGATATTAAAGTAGCAGATCAGGGAGCTGTTTGTTCTATTCCCGATTGTGGACCTTTTGCAGATAAGAGTGAATCACGTACCCATATTTTAAAGATTAAAGATGGAAAAGTCATTTGGAAAAAATACAATATGATTTGGCCGGTAGATACCATGATTGGTGTTATCGGTGTAGCGACAGATGAGAAAAATATTTCCACCGGCTTTGTAGGAAATCATGGTGGTAATATGGATAATCCCATGATTAAAAAAGGTGTTCGTATGTGGCTTCCTGTACGTGTAGAAGGAGGCTTGCTTGCTATGGGAGACTTGCATGCAACTATGGCAGATGGTGAAGTTTGCGGTACCGGTATTGAAATTGCAGGAGAAGTTATTGTACGAGTAAAAGTATTGAAAAACTTTGAACTTAATTGGGCATTGCTGGAAACCGAAGATGCTTATTATGTAAATACATGCGGACCGACTTGTGATGACGCTATTCGTGCAGGTTATCAAGAAATGCATCGTTTACTTTGTAATGCCTATGGCATGGATTATACTGATGCAGGAATGTATATGTCTATGCAAGGGTTTTTAGCAGCTAATCAAGCTTGTTTAGTCGCAGAAGCCGGCGGTGACTCTTTCCGTATCGGTACACCCAAAGTACTTAATAAGAAACCTTTGATTGGATTTTAATCATATGTAACAAGAAGACCTCATTCGAGTGTATCGTTTGGGGTCTTTTTGCTTGTTTTTCTATATATTCTGGGACAGACGGAATACATTTACATGTATTATAATTTTGCTATAATAGAGAAAATATTTACAATCAGTGGTTATTGCTAAGGAGTACCAAATGACTAATGAATATAATGAAGAGTTATTAGAACCTTTAGCCTATTATAGAAATACTTTAAAAGATTCTTTTAAAACGGTAACAGAAGAGTATTTTGAGGAGCTCGTAAAGCAATCACAATGTGATATAGCGAAGAATGCAGAATTAGTAAAAAAATATGAAGAAATATCTAAGGATGTACAAAAAACAAAGAGGAAATATAAAGGATATTCCTTTATAAAATGGTTACTTTGGATTGTCGGTATAGGTGCTGTTCTTTGGGGCGGTTTTCGTTTTTATAGGGAACAGCAGGATTTTTTTACTCTTACAATTTGTATTATTCTTGCTGTTTTATCTGCATGTTTATATTTTTTTATTGTTAAACCGGCAATAAAGAAAATCAAAGATTTATTAGCCAATTTAGATCAACATTTGGAATCATTACAAGCAGAAGGTTATGAAATGATGGCACCTTTAAATAAATTATTTCATAGTCAGATGACACCGGAATTGATAAAAAAAGCGATTCCTTTTATTCACTTAGATTTAAATTTTAATAAGAAACGCTATGAACAGCTTGTAAAAGAGTATGGTTTTTTAGAACAAATGGATGATAACTATTCTACGTTGGATATTGCTTCAGGGGATATTCTCGGAAATCCTTTTGTGTTTATAAAAAGATTGATTCATACTTTGGGGACTTATACTTATACGGGGAGTCGAACTGTATGCTATTCAGAAACCTATACAGATTCTGATGGGCATACTAAAACTCGTATGGTCACGGAAACTTTACACGCAGAATTGGAGAAACCGGGACCTTATTATTCCACAGTTGTTTCTTTAGTATATGGTAATGAAGCAGCTCCTAATTTAGTCTTTCATAGGAAACCGGTTGCGAAAGGTGTATTTGACGGGCTTTTAAAAAATTTAGGGTTACGAAATAAAATTGCAGCTATTAGAAATAAAACAGAGGATGCACTTAAGTCGGGCGGTAGTTTTCAAGGAATGGCAAATGAAGAGTTCGATGCAACTTTTCATGCGTTAGACCGAAATAATGAAACGGAGTTCCGTTTACTTTTCACACCCTTAGCACAGAAGAATTATAAAGACATCTTTGATAATTCTCCTTATGGTGATGATTTTAAGTTTAATAAAGAGAATAAAATCAATACGATAGAAACTATTAATTCACAAAAGTGGGATTTAGATACCGGTCCGGATAATTATTGGGATTTTTCTTTTGAAAAGATTAAAGAGAAATTTATAACATTTAATTGCTCTTATTTTGATCATATGTTTTTCTTTTTTTTACCGCTCTTGGCGATTCCTTTATATCAGCAGATGATGTCAACTGATTATATTTATAAAAAATCATATAAAAATAATTACAATTCCTATATTACGGAAATGATAGCTAATCATTTAGGACTTGAGTTATTTAGACCGCAAGATGCAGATACTAGAAGTAGTGTAAAAACAATTTTAAAAACGACTTATCATAGAAATGAAAATGATGCGGAAGTAGTACAAGTCGATGCACATTCTTATAGGACGGAAAAACATGTTTCTTATGTACCGGTTAGAGCAGGCGATGGACATGTTTATGATGTTCCTGTAGAATGGGAAGAGTATATTCCAGTACATCACAGAGAATATATGGAAGTGTCTGAAATTGATGCGATGGAAGATGATTTTAAGCAGATAAAAGAGTTAGATACTTATCAACGCTCAATAGCTAATGTAAATAAGGATTTTGCTTATGGTAGATACATGGTAGGTAAATTTTATAGAAAAAATGAAAGTTTAAAAGAATTGTTACAACAAGTATTTGAAAATGGATAGGAGTGAAATTATGGCTAATCAATTAGATGAAATGAATCCACAAATTATGGAAGAAGGTCGAGATGTACATGTTATTGCTAAAGTAGTTCCTGTAACTACCACTGCTACAGAACGTATGATACCGACAGTACTTATGCTGGTAGGTGCAGTATTAATGGCCGGTGGTGTATTTTATGAAAATTATATAGCAGCAGGGATAGGGGCGTTAATAGCGGTTTTTCCTTGGTGGCAAATGCAGAAAATCAGTTCTTCTTTCAATATGATGGAACAGAGAATACAAACCGCTGCTTCTGAAATTGATAATTATATGGAACAGCGTGTTGTAATTTTAGAAAATGTAGCCAAGTTGGTGGAAAAATCTATTTCTGTTGATAAGGATATTTTGGTGGATATTGCAAAGTACAGAAGTGGGAACTTTAGTGAAACATCAAGAAGTGAAGCGAATAGTGACTTAAACAAAGCAGCACGTGCTATTAATGTCGTATTGGAAAATTATCCGGATCTTAAGAGTCAGGACACCATTCGTGATGCTATGCAGCAAAATTCTTACTTACAGCGTGAAATTACAGCAGCACGTACTTTGTATAATGATGCTGTAAATACTTGGAATCGAGAAATTTTTGAATTTCCATTTAAGAAGATTGTGGCTGCTAAAGAAGGTAGAACCACTCGTATTCCATTTATTGCGGAAAAAGAAATTAAAGATAGATCAAAAGGTGTATTTTTCTAATAGATATTCATTATTGCATAATTAAATAAAAAAACTACATGAGTTAAAGAGAAGTCTTTAGCTCATGTAGTTTTTTATTGAGGAACTTTGTATATAAAGTATGATAACTGCATGTTTCGTATTTTGTCGAATTTACTTTTTCTTGCTATAATTAAAAATTATATAACATGTAGAAATGTATAGATTTCTAGGGGGCAGTGGAGTGGCACATTTTAATTTATTACAAGAAAAAATATTGAAGGATGGAGTTATTAAGTCAGGAAATGTTCTTAAAGTAGACAGCTTTTTGAATCATCAGATTGATGTTCCATTTATCAGTGAATTGGGGAAAGAATTTTATTCACTGTTTGCTGAAAAGAAAATTGACAAAGTATTGACGATTGAATCATCCGGCATTGGAATTGCGTGTTTAACGGCGATTCATTTTGGTGTACCTGTTGTATTTGCTAAAAAGTCGGCAGGAAGCAATATGGATAAAGAAATGTATATGACAGAAGTGATGTCTTATACTCATAATCGAATGAACCATGTAGTAGTTTCTAAGAAGTATATTAAACAGGGGGAACATATTCTTATTCTTGATGATTTTCTTGCAAATGGGTGTGCTATACGAGGGCTTATTGATTTAGTATTGCAAGCCGGCGGTATCGTAGAAGGTATTGGTATTTGTATAGAAAAGGGGTTTCAAGGCGGCGGAGATGCATTGCGGGAAGATGGATACCCGATAAAATCATTAGCTATTATTGAGAAAATGGATGCAGATACAGGAACTATTACATTTCGAGAAGGAGATAAATCGTGACAGTACAAAAAGATCCAATATATGAATTAAATGGAAAAATTTCTGTAAAGAAAGCAATTCCTTTCGGGTTGCAACATGTACTTGCAATGTTTGTTGCTAATATTGCCCCCATTTTAATTGTGACCGGTGTAGTAAAGATGCCTACCGAGCAGGTAGGTGCTTTAGTGCAAGTAGCTATGATTATGGCAGGAGTAGGTTCTCTTGTACAGATGTTTCCTATTAAACGTTTTGGAAGCGGTTTACCAATCATTATGGGTATAAGCTTTACTTTTGTGTCTATATTTTGCATGATTGGTGCTAAGTATGGATATGGAGCTATTTTAGGAGCTGCTCTAATCGGCGGTATTTTAGAGGGCTTTATCGGATTAGGTGCCGGTTCTTGGCGTAAGATAGTGCCTCCTATTGTATCGGCTACGGTAGTTACGGCTATTGGGTTTTCTTTACTTAGTATTGGCGCCAACTCTTTTGGCGGCGGATTTGGAAATCCTAACTTCGGTGATGCAAAATATTTAATTGTAGGAACCATTACCTTAGTATCCAGCTTGCTTTTTAATGTGGTGGCTAAGTCTTACTATAAACAATTATCCGTATTATTTGGACTGGTAGTAGGATACATAGCATCTTACTTTTTTGGAATGGTAGATTTATCACGTTTAGCGACAGTGTCACTTTTTTCGCTGCCGACTTTTATGCCCTATCCCTTAGAATTTCATGCGGATGCGATTTTTTCCGTATTTTTGATATTCCTTGTTTCTGCAACAGAAACATTGGGAGATACTTCCGCACTGACAACTATGGGTTTTAACCGAGATGCAACAAATAAAGAAATTTCCGGGTCTATTGCTGTCGATGGTTTTGTAAGCAGTTTTTCTTCTTTATTTGGCTGTATGCCGATTACTTCTTTCAGTCAAAATGTCGGGCTGATTGCGATGACGCATGTAGTGAATCGAAAAGCTATCGGATGTGGTGCTGTTATTATGATTTTAGCCGGATTATTTCCTGGATTGGGCGTAATTCTTGCTTCTCTTCCGGATGCCGTTCTTGGAGGATGTACCTTAATGATGTTCGGGTCTATCGTAGTAAGTGGTGTACGCATGATTAGTCAATGTGGTTATTCTCAAAGAAATATGAGCATTGCTGCACTGTCGTTAAGTATCGGTTTAGGATTTACACAAACACCGCAAATATTCCGTATTTTTCCTGATTTATTTAAGAGCGTATTTGCAGAAAACTGTGTGGCGGTTGTATTTATTGTGGCAATTATATTGAATCTCATATTTCCTAAAGAGGATGTAGAAAGATAAGGATACATTATGAATAAATACTATGCAGAAGAGAATGAAATCATGTATCATACCGGTTTATCGAAAGAACTTATACAGAATGCTTCTTACGCAGTAGTACCGGGAGATCCGGCTCGTGTAGAACCGTTAGCTAAATCGATTGGTCAAAATGCTGCATTTCTTACTTCGCATAGGGATTACACGACTTGGATTACTTATGTAAACAAACAGCCTGTTCTTGTGATGTCGACCGGTATGGGAGGACCTTGTGTTACTTTTGCTGTAGAAGAATTGGCTCGGTTAGGTATTACTCGTTTTATACGAGTAGGAACAACCGGTTCTATACAAGAAAATATAGAACTTGGTGATGTAGTGATTAATAACGCATCTGTTCGTATGGAAGGTGCTTCTAAATCCTATGCACCTGTAGAATATCCGGCGGTTGCAGATTTAATGTTGACTCATGGATTGATAGAGGCGGCTAAAGAGTTACAAATTCCATATCATGTAGGTATCTCCGTTACTACCGACAGTTTTTGGCCGGGACAGGAACGTTATGATAGTTTTGGTGGATATGTACGTAGAAAACTACAGGGTTCTTTACATGAGTTTCAGCAATTAGGTTGTACGAATTATGAAATGGAGAATGCGACTCTATTTACACTTACTTCGGTTTTGGGATTACAAGCAGCTTCGATTTGTGCTGTAGTCGCTAAACGTACAGAAAAGGAATCCATAGCGCCCTGTGAAGTCTATCAGCAGGCAGAACAGCGATTCCAACAGGTTGTAAAAACTTTCTTATGGAAAGAACTTTCTTGCGAAAAATAATAAAAAACTTCCTCGAATATAGGAAGTTTTTTATGTATGTTTAACGAATGAGAATATGGAAATACGGAACTTCACAAAAAACAAGATGGATTTTTTAGAGATACAATGATATATTAAAAATAAGGGAAATAAAAGCGAACATCCGCTCATCGGTCTTTCAAACTTCTTGTATTTATTTTGGAATACTATACATCCATTTTATATATGGAAGAAAAGTCAAAGCATTAATTTATCATATTTTCATCTCCTTTCTTAACTCTATAATTAAAATATGATAAGTTGAGATTCGGTGGGGAAACGTTCGCTCTTTTTGTTAATAGAATATGACTGAATAAAAGCCTATCTATACGCATCAAAGCAGTATAAACAGGCTTTTTCTTTGCTATGATTATTTAGTTAAAAGCAGTGCAAATTTAAAGTTATCTGTAGCATTTAATTTATGAGGGGCTCCTTTTTTCATAGCAAGGTTGTCACCTGCTTTTAATGTATAAGGTACTCCGTCTAATGTGAATACGGCCTCTCCTTCCAGTGCGAAAAGAAGAGCTTCGTTGGGAGCGGCATGCTCAGATAGTGCGGTACCTTTAGAAAGAGCAATAATAGCAAGTCTGGTATTATCTGTTACGATGAGGTCACGGTTTACAATTTTACCTTCTTGATAAGGGATGAGATTTTTCAGTTGAAATATACCTTTAATATCTATTGTAGTATTCATAAGATTCTCCTTTAATAATCCGATTTGTAAGAAAATACAATCTGAAGGGGCATGAATGGCATGTACTGTTCGGCTAGGTACGATGTACGCTTCTCCTCTTTGCAATGGATATATAGTAGACTCTTCCGTTTTATTAACAGTAAGAGATCCTTGCAGTACATAATATATATGTTGGAACGGATATTGTTCTTCGCTAATACTTGTATGCGTATCCATAGAAAACGCTAAGCAAAATAAATCATTGTTTTCACATAGTTTAGTGGAAACAGTGCAACCGGAAATAATAGTATTTTTGTCTATTATTGGGGAAATATTTTTTGTAACAGATGACATAAAACCTCCTTTATTAGGGTGTCATTATCATAGCATTTTTATTTTAAAAAGGATAGATAATAATCATTATCAATAAACTGAAAAGATGGTACAATATAAAAATCACTAATAAGGTGAATCTATAAGTAGAAACACAAGGAGGTGTTTTATGAGACATGAATTAGGACATACTTTATTAGCAAGATTAGGTAAAAAACGATTAAGACCGGGCGGTATTGAAGCAACTAATTGGTTGCTTTCACATATAAATTTTGAAACAAGTCCTAAGATATTAGAGGTAGCATGTAATATGGGGACGAATATGATAGAATTGGCTAAAAAATATGGTTGCCATATCATCGGACTCGATCAAAATGAACAAGCACTTGAAAAAGCAAAGGAAAATATACAGAAGAATCATTTAGAAGATGTATTATCTGTTATTTGTGGAAATGCATTGCATTTACCTTTTGCAGACAACTCTTTTGATATCATCATCAATGAAGCGATGCTTACTATGCTTCCTCCTCATGCTAAAGAACAGGCGTTATCGGAATATCAACGTGTATTAAAAAAAGGAGGCATGCTGTTAACACATGATGTGTGTTTATGTTTGGATGATAAGAATTTAAGAGCATCCTTGGTAGAAAAAATGAGACAGGTAATTCATACTCCGGTATATCCGTTGACTAAAGAAGAATGGAAATTGTGTATAGAGAAACCAGGATTTATAGTAGAACAAAAGTCCGGAGAGATGTCTTTATTAAATCCAACGGGGCTTATCCGTGATGAAGGTATACAAGGTGCTATGCAGATTATGGCAAATGGTCTCAAGAAAGAAAATCAAGAACATTTTTTAAAAATGTTTAATTTCTTTAGAGACTATCATGATAAATTAGGATATGTAGCACATTACAGCATAAAGGCATAATGAAACAGAACATACGAGTACAAAGGTAGGTTCTGTTTTGTTTAATTCATAGTATGATATGATTTTGACGTATTCTTTTGTTAAATGGTACAATGAGTCAGTATTTATACGGAAGATTACCATCTACCATTAGGATATTTAGAAGGGATTTCATATGACGTCAGGGAAAGAAGATTATTTAAAAGCCTTATATACATTAAGTGATTCTTATGAAATAATAACGAATAAACAACTCGCAGATACTCTGCAAGTATCACCTCCGTCAGTGAGCGAAATGATAGTTAAGCTGGAAAAACAAGGATATGTAGAATATACTGCCTACAAAGGAAGTCGGATGACTCTTAAGGGGAAATCAGCAGCAGCGAAGTTGATTCGGTTTCATTGTATATGGGAAGTGTTTTTAGTAGAAGTTCTTGGATTTTCTTGGCGTGAAGCCCATTTGGAAGCGGAGGGGTTAGAGCATGCTACTTCCGATGTATTGGCGGAACGTTTATATGAAAAATTAGGAAGACCTGCATTTGGTCCTGATGGTACAGCTATTCCTGATAAGCAAGGGAATAGACCGTTACAAGGGCATTTAGCTATATCAGAACTTGCAGAAGGCGATAGTGCCGTTATTTCTTGGTTTGAAGATGATATGGAATTAATGGATTATTTACAAGCTAAAGAAATAGCTGTTAATTTAGAAATATTGATTATGGAAAAAGAACCCTATGAAGGATCTATTTTATTACATACGAATAAGGGGGATATTACTATTTCACATAAAGCAGCTAAACAAGTCTATGTTCGTCGTTGTGAAGTAGAACCAGTATAATAAAAAAGACATGTACGTACATGTCTTTTTTATTTATTGATTTAAGTTTTCTAAATTTCCCATAATCGTTCTCATAATACGTTTTAAGAATTCCAAATCATTTTTATTCAAACTCTTATAACAAGCTTTTCCTGTTGCATGAGATTTTTCATGACTGGATTCAAACATTGTTTTTCCTTTAGGGGTGATATGAAGAATATGCTTTCTTCTGTCTAGCGGATCTTTTGTTTTGGAAACTAGACCTTTACTTAACATGGATTGTATAATTACAGTAACTGTAGGATTGGATAAATGCATACGATTTTCTAAAATTTTTTGAGTGACTTCTTCTTTAGGATGGTTATATAAATATGCCAACACTAGCAGCTGACGAGGTGTCAGATCGTATTCCTTTAGTATACGGGTTTGCACATCACAGATGCGCTGACAAATGAGTGCCATGTTAAAAGAAATAAGAAACGATTCATCCTCTAAAAAGTCAGATGGATTTAAGAAGGGTGTTGAATTCATACCTACCTCCCATAATAAAAAAGAAAAGTTACCCTTTAATTATATACCAAGATAAAGAAATATCCTAGAAAAAAATAAAAATATATAATAAAAAACTTGAATTTATTAAATATATAGTATAATATGAATCGAGAGTTTTAATTAACAGAGCCTGCCCGATGATGCAATTCAAAGGGCAGGCGGTGTAAATAGCTATATCAGGAATCCCCTAATTCCCCTTGATTATAGCTGTTTTCACCGGAAAGCGAGAGTCCCCTCTCTCGCACCCCTTACTCATATGTGAAAACATATGGATGAAAACCCCATAATGGGAAGTACTTTATGACTTCTTGTTATGGGGTTTTCATCTGTTAAAATAGAATAAAAGAAATTACTATAAGGGAGATGCTGTTTTGCAATCTATAATTATTAATGCTCATGCAAAAATTAATTTAACTTTATATGTAGGAAATGTACTTGAAAATGGATATCATAATATAGATACGGTGATGCATACCGTAGAGTTACATGATATAATTACTCTTTCTAAAGCTTCTCGTTTATCTTTGGCGGTAACCGAGGGGACGGCTCCATCAGGCGAGGATAACTTGATGTGGAGAGCTGCCGTTTTATTTGCCAAAGAGGCTCAAATAGATCCAAAATTTCATTTAGAGTTAAAGAAAAGAATTCCATCACAAGCCGGACTGGGGGGCGGTTCTTCGGATGCAGCTGCTGTATTAAAAGGTTTAAATCAAATGTTTGATTATCCGTTAGATATGGAAATATTACATCGTTTAGCCGCCTCTTTAGGGGCTGATGTTCCTTTTTTCTTATATGAGGGAGCGGCACGTTGTCGTGGTATAGGTACCGATGTAACGTTGATACAAGGTTGGAATGGAATTCCTGCAATTATTGTAAAACCGGATGAGCATATTTCTACAGCTATAGCTTATGCACAGATAGATATGTTAAAAGAAAAAAGAAATAATTTTTCTGACGAGATGGTATTGGCATTAAAGAGTAAAAATTTAAAACTACTCCAAAAATATCTTATGAATCATTTTGAAGAAGCATTATTTTCTAAACATAGCGTATTATTAGACACTTCTGTTTATTTACATCAATGGGGATATCCTTGTGGTATGTCCGGGTCCGGATCCGCTTTTTTTATTTTATTGAATAATAGTGCTAAGGCAGATGAAATAATCACTACTATTTCTATGGATAAACCTACGTGGTTTGTTGCTAAAACAGAAACTATTATATAGAGATTTGTAAAGTAAGTATCTTTATGGAGTTATTTTATAATATAAAGTGAATATATAAACTAAGAGAGGAATAAATCCTCTTTTTTTATTGTGGTAGATTATAATTAGTACCTTGTAATATTATATACCTTGTGATAATGTATATTGCAAGGACGGAATATATGAAAAACGATATATCAGGTTTTATGAAAGGAAAATGTATGAAAACACAGTTAAAGAAAGGAGTAATAGAGTTACTTGTATTAGCTCTATTAACACAAAAAGACCAATATGGTTATGAAATTGTGGAAACGATATCACGATATATAGAAATGTCAGAAGGATCTATATATCCATTGCTTAAACGATTACAAAAGGAAGAGTTTGTAGATACTTATTGGAAAGAATCAACGAGTGGTCCGCCACGCAAGTATTATAAGATTACAGAGGGTGGAAAAAGAACTTATGTAGAAATGTTAAGGCAATGGAAGGAGTTTTCTACAGCCGTTAACCGATTTTTGAAAGGGATTAATGAAAAGGACTAAAGAACAATATTTAGATTTATTGCGTTATTATTTTAGAAAAGCTAAAAGCGAAGATTTACAAGAAATACTTTCTGATTATGAAGAGCATTTCCTATCAGGATGTGAACAGGGGCTGTCTGATGAAGAAATTATCAAAGCATTAGGCGAACCGAAAGAGATTTATAATGAGTATCTTTCTGAAGGAATTGTAACCGAGAAGAAAGGGCTGTTAAAAGGTGATTTAAAAGAAATTATGGAACAGGCACAAGAAGAGTTTAATACGATAAAACCTCAAATTCCTACATTAATCCATCATGCATCTAAAGCCGTGTCCTTAACTAGCGGAGTTCTTGCTTATCTGTTAGCGGCAGTATGTTGGTTTATTACTCCTTTAGTTGGTTATTTACTATCCATTCAATGGCAACCTTTTGCTACGATAGCTCCCTTACCCGCTATTTCCATATTGACTCTTTTGGCTTTTATAGTAACGGGGCTCTTTGCCGGATTGATATTTTTCTTTATTGGTAAAGAATGGATGAATATATATCGAGTAAAAAAGGGGGAATAAGTATGAAACGCATTTTAATCACTGTTATATTAACTATCATTTGTTTTGGTATCGGTGTGACTTCCTTTGCTGTTAATGATTTATCCCATTTAACAACTTGGTATAGAGCGGAAGTAAAACCTGCTATTGAAAAGGTACATCATGATAAGAAACATGATAAAAAGGATAAAGAGCGAGAATCTGATAAAAAATCTCAGGAAAGTAAACTATCCGGTAAAAAAGAGGATGGGAAAGAAGAAAATATGAATCGTTCTCCGATGCCAATAGAAATGGGACCTAAGGAAGATATGACTTCAAAAGAATCAGTTTCACAAGTTTAATATAAATAAAAAGGATTATCACATTTGTGATAATCCTTTTTATTTATATTATTTATAGGGGCTATTACTTGAAGTAAGCTTGTGCTTCTAAATATAAAACATTATCCATCTTACGTCCGCCCATGTCTTTAGCACCAAATCCATATTCCGCTTTCAGTCTTACACCTCGCATTGGTATATATTCAAAACGTGCAATATTGAACTTTGCACCACCATATTTTCTTCCCGGATGATCCGTATTGGAAGCTACCGCATCCATCTTATCTGCGATGTAAGCCGGCATCTTGCCCATATTAACGCCATTGAATGTCCAATTTTTATATACATGTCCCATATACTGATCTGCTACATCACTGGAAGAACCACCGAAATAGGTGCCTGCTTCACTATATACATGGTCAAGGGTAAATGCATAAGAATGTGGTTCCATAATATTAGCCTTACCAATAGTGAAACCGAAGTTGAAGCTATGCGGTCTTTCGTTATTAAGAGGTAAGAGACGCATATTTTTTAAGTATTCGCCGTGAAGTTCTACATGGTTATTAACATTGAGAGAAACGGCACTGCCCCATGCTTTTACGATATTTCCAACAGGACCGTTGGCTTTAGCTCCATAAATATGGAATTCGTAATTCTTTGGATTTACATACTTATAGGAGATGAAGGTAAGAGGTACATCGACATCTTCACCGTCCGCCATATGTACACCTTGCTGCATCATCGGATAATAACGACCGTTAGACCAATCCAATCCTTTATCCAATGTTTTTAATCTTTCAGAGGTTTGAAATTGTGCAACTAAACTTTGTGCAACACCTTGTGCTCTTGTGTCGCCAATGTGAGGTTTCAATGCATTTGCAATGTTTTGCTGTAAATGAGCTTTATCAGTGGTATTGGCAATAGCTTTAGAAATTACTCCACCTAATGCTTTGGCTTGTGCCGGATTTTGTCCACTTTCTATGAACTTTTGTGCAGCTAAAGAACCTGCTAATGCGGCTGCTGATTGTTTCATGTGCTTAATACCGTGCATCATAGGTCCGGTATAGTCGTAGTTAATGTTGTTGGCACGACCGGTACCGATACGAAGTGCACCGCCGGTATAGTGGTCACCGAATATAACGCCGACACCGGTAAGTTCTCCGTTATAGGTATATCCTGTCATTCCGAGTTTCATCGGATAACGTCCGATAATAAGGTTATCATCGGTTGGGCCTGTATTCATGTAATACTTATCTTTCATATCTCCGAAATGATAAGAAACAAAGAAACGGCTGAGTTTAAATTTCGAGTCATCCGCATCTGTGGTATTGTCACCATTAAAAGCATTACCATTCATAGAGGCATGGGTTTCTAATTGCCCATACATCCAGAAGCGTTTTGTCATTTCTGTAAAGGAATTTACACGGAAACGAACACCTAAGGATGTTTCTTTATGTTCATCTTTGTTAAAAATATTATCATATATAGGCATGGTGCTTACACGCATATCGTAGAGGAAGAACGTATTATCAAATACTTTCTTTTCTAAAGCATTTACACGAACACCTAAATTTTTCAGTTCATCAGCATACTGCTCCTCTAACTTCTTTACAGTTACTTTCTGTTCTTCAGTTAAAGAGTCTTCATTTGCCATAAGACGACCAACGATTTGAGCCATTTCATAGCGAGTTATTTTCTTATCACCTTTGAAAGTGCCGTCCGGGTAGCCAACAACGACTCCGGCATCTGAGAGTTCACTGACTGCTTTATAAGACCAATGGTCTTGTGCTACGTCAGAAAATGCATTATCGGCCATAGCGGTATAAGTAGAGCCAAGCAATATGGCAGAGAGTGCTATACCGAGTGGAAAGCGTTTCATAATCAATTCCTTTCTTTGTGCAGAGGGCACAAATGAGATATAAACAATTTCAAAAAAATGATTAATTTTAGGTTAAATCAACGAGATAATTATATCTCTTGGTATGTGTAAAGTCAATTAAAAAGAAGAACATATAAGAGTTTATAAAAAGAATTTTTGTTAAATAAAAATAGCTTGTGTATTCTACTAATTGAGAATATACAGGCCTGTCTATCAATCAATGCAATAAAAAAAGCATATCTTTTAAAGGATATGCTTTATATTTATGTATTTATTATATTGCACAGACAGTGATAGGTTTATTTAAGGTTAACGACTAATTTTTTTAATTAGAATGCCTAGAATAAACCCGATAATGGAAAAGGAGATCCATGCTAAGTTGTATTGTGCTAATGGGAGTATGGACATAAGTGTATCAATGCATCCCATAGAAATTCCTGCTGTATTTAATCCTGTATACAAGGATGGGATAAAGGTAAATGCCATAGTACTTGCATATACTGCACGGCTTCCACCAAAGTAACGATCGGCAAACGCAAGAGTAATCAGTGCAATGGTCATTGGATAGAGTAACATAAGTACAGGTATAGCTGCCGAAATAATGGTAGTTAATCCGAATAATGCAACACCAAAAGAGATACAAGAAAATATAGTAGCCCAAAGTACATGATTAATTCGTGGAACTAACAAATGGAAATAGGCAGCACAAGAAGCAATTAAGCCTACACTGGTAGTTAAGCAAGCAAGGATTACAATAAATCCAAGAACAACAGAACCCGTAGAACCAAAGTAATGCATTGCCATTTTTACTAATACCGGGGCACCATTTTCTTGAATTCCGATAGTTGTAACGGAATTAGCTCCCAAATAGCTCAAAGAACCGTAAATGATTGCCATGATGACTGTAGAGAGTAAACCGGCACGAAAACAAGATAATGTTACTTCTTCATGGGATGTTTTTCCAAACATTTTAACAGATTGAACTACTACTACACCGAATACAAGAGAAGCTAATGCATCCATAGTATTGTATCCATCCAGAACGCCTTGAACTAAAGCGGTAACAGGAGTGGCATATAATGCAGTGGGAGCTTGCCATGAACCCATGGGATTGAAAATACCCGCACCAATTAAAATGGCAAGAAAAAACAATAACAAAGGGGTAATAATTTTTCCGATTCGATCTACCATTTTACCGGGCGTAATTGCAAGCCACCAAGATAAAGCAAAAAATGCAAATGCAAAAGCATAAAGTCCGATAGTCTGCGAAGCGGAAGATAATAAAGGTGCTACCGCAATTTCATAAGATACTGTCGCAGTACGAGGAATTGCGAAAAACGGTCCGATTGTCAAATTTAATGCAATAGCAAAAAGTAGTCCATACCAAGGGGATACACGAGATGCTAATGCTTCCAAATCCAATCCGGAATAACAAGTGGCCAATACACCTACAAAAGGAAGACCTACACCTGTAATGAGAAACCCAAGAGTTGCCCATACTACATTTACACCGGCATTTTGACCGATGGATACTGGGAAAATTAGGTTTCCTGCACCGAAGAACAGCGCGAATAACATGAGGCCGATTGCCACAAATTCATTTGATTTTTTCATAATAAGAATACTCCTTTCTTTTTATGCAACTGTCTTTGTGCAAATAATAATTATCTAAATCTAGCAGAAAAAATACGATAAGTCAATCAAATTCACTATATTTTTAGTATTTTGTAAATGATTTTATGTACATATAAAAAAAGAAAATTTTAAATGAGAAATATGGATATTATTTTGAAACATATATTGAATAATGTATTTTTTTATGAACTAAAAATGATAAAACCACCAAGATTATATTCTTGGTGGTTTTATATTACTTATAAAGAATTAATTTCTTCTTCAGTAATATGTAATTCGGGGAATGGAATAACATCGGGCATAACACCTTCTGAATGATCTCCTAATATTTTTTCTACCCATAAAGCATCGTACCAACGACCGAATTTATGGAAGACTTTATGAAACCTAGCCACTTGTTCAAATCCTATAGTGTGATGAAACCGTGCACTGTGGTTTACTAAATATTCATCTTCCGGATCCGCATAAGCGATACGAGCATAGAGATTTACAATATGCTGTTTTTTAGAGATATGAAACAAAGCTTTATATAACTTACTACCTGCTCCGGTACGACGACAATGTTGTCTGATATAAATGGAAGTTTCTGCCGCCCAATTATAAGCAGCACGTATATTAACGGGGCTTGTGTACATATATCCTATAAGTTCATTATCTTTTAACGCAATTAAATAGGGATATTTTTTGAGTGTATTATAGATACGATTTTGAAACTCTTCTATCGTAGGAATTTCGTATTCAGATGTGACAGCGGTATCTGTAACATAAGGGGCGTAAATAGAACGAATTTCTTCTGCATCATTTGGTGTGGCAAAACGAAGAGTAATGTTAGGTTTCATAATATCCTCCTTTCTTTTTGTGCATACAGCCGTTAAGAATAAGGTCATCGGGCTGTAGTTATAAGTATCTATGTAAGCATAAAATAGTATAAAATATGAAAAAATAAAATACAAGAAGAAAGATAAAATAACTCTCATGTTATAATTAAATTGTTCAGAATTTTTTAATAAAGAAATACTTTTCATGTAAGGTTGGGTGTGAATATGGCAGAATCAATTTATGGGCATTGGGAAACTACGCTTACTCGTATCATGGAAAAGATAGTAGGATATTTTGAGTCCTATAATAAACAGTGTAAAGAATCCTTGGGGGAGCCGGCATATGAACATCTTAATTTTCGCATAAAAAGTGAGAAAAGTATGCGTGATAAATGTAGGCGAAGAGGTTTGCCGGAAACCACGGAATCAGCACTTTGTGAGATTCAAGATGCGATTGGGATTCGCGTAGTGTGTTGTTTTTTAGATGATGTATATGATAATGTTCGTTTAATTAAAGAAGCGCCTAATTGCCGTATTGTAAGAGAAAAAGATTATATAAAAAATGCAAAAGAAAATGGATATAGAAGCTATCACTTAGTAGTAGAAGTGTTAGATGAGGAGCCGGATATCAGAGGAAATAGTCCCGGTCGTTATTATGTAGAGATTCAGCTTCGTACTATTGCAATGGACTCTTGGGCAAGTTTGGAACATCAGATGAAGTACAAGAGAGAAATTGCAAACGCAGGAATTATTAGTCGGGAATTAAAACGTTGTGCTGATGAATTGGCAGCTTGTGATATATCTATGCAAACCATTCGACAATTAATTCATGAATCCTAAATGTAAATAGGAAAGGTGTGTAGGAATGAAAATATTATTAGTCGAAGATGAAAGAGACATGTCTCGTGTAGTATCTGCGGTGCTTAGACATGAAGGTTATGATGTGGATGTAGCTCCGGATGGTGTAGTTGCAGTCGAACTGGTTAATAAAGAGTCTTATGATTGTATTGTTATGGATGTCATGATGCCGCGAAAAGATGGAATTACGGCACTTCGAGAAATTAGAGCATCCGGTGATATGACACCGATTATTATGCTTACTGCTAAAGCGGAAATTGAAGATAGAATTCAAGGGCTTGATTCGGGAGCGGATGACTATATAACAAAACCGTTCTCCATTAAAGAATTACTAGCACGTATTCGTAGCCAAACGAGGAGAAAGTCTTCTTTTATACCTACTAAACTTTCATTAGGGAATACTACTTTAGATGTGGAAGAACAAGAACTCTCTTCTCAGAATTCAATTAGACTGAATCATAAAGAAACAAAACTTCTCACATACTTTATTATGCATGCCGGTAAAGTACTCGATGAAGACACCATATTTAAACATGTTTGGGCAGACGAACCGGAAGTAGGATTGGAAGTTGTTTGGGTATATGTGAGCTATTTAAGGCAAAAACTGGCCTCTGTCAACTCGAATATATGTATTGAGGGAAACAAAGGGGAGTCCTTTGTTGTTTGTGTAAAATGAGATAATACTTATGGATATTATTAGAAAATTACGATATCGCTTTATTTTATTGGCAGCACTTTCTGTTTTTATCATAGTGACCGTAGCATTGTTTTTAATCAATGTGATGAGTGCACGTTCTATGCAGGAAACCTGTTTAAACACGATGGTATTTATTGCTGAAAATGGCGGTGTTATGCCTCGTACGGAACGCCCTCGTATTACGGAAGGATGGCTGTTTACTACCGATCGTGGAGAAGATACATTAGAATCGTATTACTATACACGTTATTTTAGTGTGGTTTTGGACAATCATAAACAAGCAACCAAAATTAATATTGATAGAATTGCAGCATTTTCTAAAGAGGATGCTGCGGATACTGCACAAAAAATTCAAGAACTTAACGAAACAAGCGGATTTTTTGATAAAGAGCGTTCTCATTACGGTTTTTTTGTTTCGCCTTTACCGGAAGGTGGAAATTTAGTTGTAGTGATGGATTGTTCACGTGAATTTAGTGCTATACAGTCCTTTATGGATTTCTCCGTTCGTTTTGGATTGGCTTGTGTAGCACTCTTCATTATTATTTTTGCCGCACTATCAAATCGGGCAGTGAAGCCTTTTATCCTTAATTTTGAAAATCAGAAACGATTTATTACGAATGCCAGTCATGAGCTTAAGACACCGATTGCGATTATTTCCGCAAATGCAGAAGCTTTGGAGATTATGAACGGTAAGAATGAGTGGACTAGTGGAATTTTAAAACAAGTCCATCGTGTTTCCAATTTAATAAATCACTTAATTTTGCTTTCAAAGATGAGTGAACACTCACAGTTTCAATTAAAGAAAGAACTTCTTAATGTAAGTGATATTGCGCAAAGTACGATCGACTCTTTTAGAATGTTGGCTGAAGAACAAAACAAAACATTAGATGTGGAAATTGAACCCAGTGTCATGATTACTACCGATGGGAAATGTTTTTTGGAACTTATTAATATTTTATTAGATAATGCGGTTAAATATTGTGATAATGGAGGAAATATACAAGCTTCTCTTCATCGAAAGAGGAATGAAAAGCAAGTGGTTCTTTCTGTAAGTAATGATTATGCAGAAGGCGAACATGTTGATTATACAAAGTTTTTTGAAAGATTTTATAGAAATGATCAGTCACATAATAGCGAAAAAGCAGGATATGGAATCGGACTCTCTATGGCAAAAGAAATCATTGAACTGCTTAAAGGAAAGTTACAAGTATCATGGAAAGAAGGCCGCATCATATTTACTGTCGATATAGAATCGTTGTAAAAGGGAATATAAAAATTCAGGATGATATTGATAAAAGATGATTTTTTAGAAAAAGAATTTTCTATATACATCGACACCTGTAGTCTGCTTTCAGATTATTCAGAGGCATTCTGGAACTACATACTTCCTTATCTGCGAAAATATGGACAAACAGTTATTGTTATTCCGGCTGTTCTTAATGAGTTAATAAAGCATAGTGAGAATGCAGAGAATAAGGAATTAGCAAGAAAATCACAACAGGTATTATGTTTATTGCAAAGTTTAGAAAAAGAGAGTTTGGCATGTATGGGAAATTGGTATGACCATACCTATGCCGATCAAGATTTTATAACGCTTTTCCGGTCTAAAAGTAAAAAGGAATTGGTTCTTCTTATTACACAAGATAAAGAGTTGGCAGCTAATGTATTAGCACTAAAGGAACCGAATCTGTCGGTTAGAAGAATTTTAGTGGATGGGAGTTTATCGGAAATAAAGTTAAAGGAAAAAGCTTCCTTTTGGTTTATGCTTTGTAACAAAATAGTGAATTTCCTTTTCCTTTCTGCAGAAGATCGATTATCAAAACAAGGTGTATGTAAACTTTGTAAAAAAAGGATGGATACAAGGTACATGAAAAAAGGGATATGTGCTACTTGTTTAAAGAAAGGAACTATACATCGTTGTAAGCGTTGTGGAAAAAAGATGCTATATACTCATTATCTTCGTTATGTAGAAAAAGCAAAGCCGTTTATTTATTGTGATTCTTGTTATTTATTTAGGAAACAGATTTATGAAACAAGAGTATGTGAATCCTGTGGTAATCGTTTCGCGATAACACAGGGGGGAAGTAGAATTTTATAAAAGTAAAAATTGGGTATTTCCTAAACGATGTAAAAATTGTAGAAAACAAAGAAAATAAGGTGATTAAAGAGAGGATATAATGAAAAATTTTATTAGTAGAATTTATGAACGTATCGGGGACAGTATCAAACGCTTTAATATGTCTTATATATGGAGTGTCATACTTTTTATTTTACTTTCTGTTGAAGTTTTTAATGATATGGCAATGGAAGGAGTGTTTTTAAAGAGTTTATACACTATTTTTAATACAATGATTATGGCAGCTGTTTGGCAGGTATGGCTGGAACAGATAGGTAAAACACAAAACTTGATGCTTCGATATAGTGCTTCCTTGGCATATGCTTTGCTTTTCATGGGACTTCTTTGTATGATGCAAGCACCTACTTATATCTTCATGGTATCTATCGGATTTTGTTTAAGTATAGTTTTGTGTGGAATGTATTTAGTAGCATCAAAAGGGGCGGGAAATACCTTATTTCTTCATTTATTGGTAGGTGGAGCACATGCTGTCGGAACAGCAGCTCTTGCCGCTTTAGCACTGAATACTTGTTTTTTTGCTATTCACGAATTACTTTATGAGTTTTCTTATGACTGGATGCTCGTCATCTTTTATTTTTCAAGTGTTATACTTGGGTGGAATTTATTTTTATCATGGATTCCTAAATCAGGAGATACAGGTGACCACTTTACTTCTTTATCTAAGATTATTAAAAGAGTATTAGTACCCATTTATCTATTTTTACTTTTAATTTTATATATGTATTTAGGTAAGTTGCTTGTAACTATGACAATGCCATCCGGGCAGATGAATTGGTTTGCGTCCTTATCTATGTTAGGCTATACATTTTTTTACTTTACTTTAGCTAAAGAGGAGGATTTTTATACAAAACGTTTTCTTCGTTGGGGCAGTATAGCACTTATTCCGATTGTAGCAGTGCAAATGTATGGAGTGTACATTCGGTTGGTCGCATACGGATTAACGGATCTTAGGTATCTATCATTATTCTGTAGCTTGTTTGGAATTATAACTATGGTTTATGGATACCAAAGATGGAAAGCTACCTCTTTATATGTAATAGGAATGGTGCTTGTTTTGATAGTCACCTTAACTCCTTTTAATGTGATAGATGTACCGGCACGAAATCAATTGAATAGAATCAAACAAGTTTTGCAAAATTCCAATATGTTGCAAGAAGGAAATGTTGTTTTAGGCGATTTATCGGAGGAAGAGAAAGAAGAAGTAATAGAATCTTTACGATATTTACAGGGAAGTGCTTATGCAGAAAAAGATGAAGAAACGGTAACACTTATTAATTCTCCTATTTTAAATAATATAGAACGTATGGAAGCGGAAGAATTATCTACTTATACCATCTTTACCTATACAGGAGGAATTCCTGTTTCCGGTTGGACAAGCATGTATTCGTTTGATGAATTCTTGGTAGATGGAAAGATTACGATTTCTATAGAAGGAGAAGAGCAAACTTTTGTAATTGGAAAGCAGTTAGAATCTTTACTTGAAGCAATGAACAAAAATGAACAACAGGAAGTAGATAAACCGATTATGTTCTCTTATGATGAGAATCATCAATTTTATTTCTATCGCTTAGCGATTCATAAAGAAACGGAAGAAAAGAGTTTTGATGTAAGGGGTGTTCTCTTAGTTAAATAAACAAAAAAGGAATCCGAGTGGATTCCTTTTTTTAGTTATTTATAAAAGATTCGAGTTATTCTTCTTTTTGCATAACTCCTGCTTTCATCGTGTAGTGGGTATCGGCATAAGGTAGCAGCTCTTTTTCATGGGTAACAATAAATACAGATTTCCCATTATTTGCTGCTTTTCTAAGCATTTGAATCACTATAGCTGTGTTTTCGTCATCTAAATCGGAAGTCGGTTCGTCAGCCAGAATGACTTCTGCTTCTTGAAATAGACCGCGAGCGATAGACATTCTACGTAATTCACCACCGGACATTTCAGACGGATAGGCATCCTTGAGATGATCAATTCCTAATTCCCGTAATAATTCCGGTAACGTATTTTGTGAAGAGGTTTCTTGTATTAAATGAGGCAGTTTTACATTTTCTTCTACTGTAAGACTATATATACCGGAGTCGCCTTGTGGGATTACCGATACATGTTTATTTCTGAATAAACTCAATTCTTTATCTTTCATATCATAGAGTGATATACCATTATAGGAAACAAGTCCTGATGTTGGTTTAAGAAGTCCTGCTAAGATATGAAGTAATGTTGATTTTCCGCTACCGGATTTACCGGTTAAAATAGCGAGTTCGCCCTCTTTTAAAGTAAGTGATGTCGGCGAAAGTGCATAATTGAATCGTGCTTTCTTCGGATTGGTTTGATATTGTTTTGTTACGTTCTCCGCTTCTAATATCATATTAGTTACCCTCCCTTAAAATAGTTGCCGGATCTACATGGCTTAATCGATAAGCTGCGTAACCGGAAGCAAGTGGTCCTGCAATACTAATCATAACTAAGGTTCCCAATACAATAAGTCCGATTTCTCCAATAGTAGGAATTAGGAAAGGGAGATGAAGACTCGTTTCAATAAGTTTTCCAAAGGGGATAATTAATAACAGCCCCATACCGGTACCGGTAATTCCTCCTGCAAGACTTAATAAGAAAGATTCTTGTAAGAGCAGCCCTGCTAAGCGTTTTCTGGATAATCCCATCATGCGAAGGAGTGCAAATTCTCTTTTTCTTTCACCGACAAGGATAGAGAATGAAATCGTTAAAATGATAAAAGCCATAATCCAAATAGCAATGATAAGCACACTGACAGTTTGAGAAATGCCTGATAAGCTGGAGCCTATTTCAGAGAACATTTCTTTCATTTGAATAGCTTTGACTTTGCGAACACGAAGATTGATATTATCAGTTACTTTTTTAATATCATACCCGTCTTTTACTTTAATATATACAGAAGAAATAATATCATTTACATCTCCTGTAAACATGGTGTTAAGTCCCATTTGTTGAGAAGAGTCAATCAAGGTACGAATAGTGTCTGCTTTAGTATAAACGGCAGTATCTAAGCTCGTACCTGTGTTTTCCAGTTTAGCAACAATACGACAATCTTTATTATAAAAACGGATGGTGTCACCCACATCTGCATTGACAGAAGAGCCGACGACTACATCTCCATGACCTAACTCCTGGTTATAGCTTTGACGAATCCATGGTTGAATAAGAAAATCCGTATCCGGATCAAATCCGATGATTTGTACGGGTACAGAACAACAGGAAGCGGAAAGAGATGCTAAGAAAATTTGTGGAGATACGGTATCCACACCCTCGATATGTTGAATGAGTGACATTTTTTCTTTGTCCATATAGAAATATCCCGGGGTACCGTTTAGCAACATCGTTTTAGGGTCTATTTTAGTCTTAGCAGAATTAGGAACCACTACAATATCAGCACCTAATCGGTCTTCTAACTTTCCAAGTCCATTTTGTAAGCTCATAATAACTAAGGAACCGGAAAAAATGACAAAAGATAAGAAGAAAGTAAGTAGCATCAGTGCTGTTGTGCGAAGTGGTTTATGTTTGAGCGTTTTTATAGGAAGATCTCGTAAAGTCATTATTCTCCTTCTTTCTTAAGGTTTTTTCTTTGCATAAAAAAATCAATACATGCTACAACAATCATAAGAATACCTGCTACTAACGTAAAAGGTTTCATGACAGTATGGCAGCACATGGTAGACATTTTGCAAAGCGGAATTAAATGTCCCGGTGTAGCAATCAGTAACATCGAATTGGCTATTATTCCGATATCTAATCCTTGCTTAAAGGCACGATTAGTACTGCAGATATGAAAAATAGACAATACAATAACTACAACTCCAACTCCTAAAATAGCTTGTCCTGCCCAATGGCATACCATATACATTCCGTTAGGTTTCATGGGACAAGGTCCGGCGAAAGATTGTTCACCGATTACTAAAAGTACGCTTAAAAGAAATAATAAAATACTACTGATTTTAGCACGCATATATGTAAACCTCCTTGAATTTCAAAAAGTGATAACCGTTTTCATTTAAACATAAGGGTATATAAAAGTCAATGAATGTAGGTTTCATGGAAATTAGTACATACAAAGCGTTTGCAGATTTCTAGTGAGATTGTTATTCTATGAATATACTTAAAACGTAGATAGGAGATTCGTATGATTCGTGTACTTTTTGTTTGTCATGGCAATATTTGTCGTTCGCCTATGGCGGAATTTATTATGAAAGATATAGTTAAAAAGGCGGGCTTGGATGAGAAGATAGAAATTTCTTCTGTAGCGGCTACTCGGGATGAAATAGGAAATGATATGTATCCTCCTGCCAAGAGAAAATTGGAAGAAATGGGAATTCCTTATACAAGACGTGTTGCTCGTTTATTTACCGGTGCAGATTATGAAAAATATGATGTAATTATCGGAATGGATGAAGAAAATAGAGAAGATTTATTGCATCTGACACAAGGAGATCCCAAGAAGAAATTAAAGCAGTTAATGGATTTTACCGATACGCCGAAGGAAGTGGCAGACCCTTGGTATACGGGTAATTTTAATGAAACTTATGAAGATATTCTAAGAGGGACTACCGGATTGTTACAGGCATTAAGAAAGCAAATGTAATAAATACGGGTTAAGAAAATGATAGGTAATAGAAAGAAGGATATACATGGCTAAGACATTGGTTATTTATTATTCTCGAAGAGGACAGAATTACGTAGAGGGAGAAATTAAAGAATTAGCCAAAGGGAATACAGAATTTGTAGTGGAGTATATAAGAGAAGCTGTGGATGCGGATGTGTTTGAAATACAAACGGTAAAAGCTTATGCAATAGATTATAAACAATGTGGAAAAGAAGCATATGCTGAATATAAAGAGAATGCCAGACCTCTATTAAAACAATATATAGATTCTGTAGCTGCTTATGACTGTATTGTAGTAGCCGGACCTTCTTGGTGTGGCACTTATCCGATGGCAGTCTTGACGCAATTAGAGCGATTAGATTTTACAGGAAAGAAAGTATTTCCGGTCATTACACATGAAGGATCCGGATTGTGCAATGCACCCAAAACATTAGAAAAGTGTTGTAAGGGAGCGACTTTGTGTGATGGATTGGCTATTCGTGGAATCTATGCAAAATCTTCTAAAGAAGAAATTATGAATTGGGCAATTAACCATTTATTAGAAGTATAAATAGGACAGCAATAAAAAAGGGAACACATTGTGTATTCCCTTTTTTATTGTTACGTTTCTTATAATAAAATCATCGTTCCCGATAAAAGAAGTAATCCGTAAGTGCTGCGTGTAAATAGTTTTTGATTAATAACATGGTGTATTTTATTACCTATATATACGGCTAAAAGCATGGGAACAATGGCGATAAGCATCAAGTGAAGTGCTTCTGCATTGAATAGTCCTCTTTCAAAATCCTTTACTATGAGTATCAAATTTAAGAAAGACCAGACTGCTGCCACATTGGCACGAAATGTATACTTGTTTTTAAAAGTAGCTGCCAAGTAAACGACGAGGAGTGCACCGCCGGATGCAAACATACCGTGAATAATACCTGCGCCAATAAGAATACAGGCGGAGATCCAGTTGGGCATAGGTTGGTCGGCAGGTTTTGTTAATATGTTTTTTAAGGCAGCCGCTACGATAATAGCACCATAAATCGGTGCAATAATATGAGCATCTACCATCGTGTAGAGCTTCACACCGATTGCCATTCCTAATAGCATGAAGCTGATAATAAACAAAATAATTTTTTTATCAAGATAATTTCTGTTTTTCCAAGCGAGTACAAGAGATACACCCCATACCAGTGCATTGACTACTGCAATCGCAGTATCCGGACCGAATAATAATATAGATGGGGGAATAGAGAGCATTACACCGGCAAATCCGGTGAGTGCTTGTACGATATTGGAAATGAAAATAGCTATGGCAAATAATAGGTATTTAATAGACATAGAAAGTGTCATAAGTCCTGACATAGTTCCTCCTATATATGTTTTAAGATACATAATTCTTTTATATTTAAATGCATTTTAATAAAATTTACATCTATAACCAAAATAGATTCATAAGCTGCATTATGCAATTAAATTATATCTAATAATATAGATATTTGCAACACTACTCATACTTTTTATAAATTATTTGAATAAGCATAAAAGAGGAGAACTCCTTTGAGTTCTCCTCTTTTTATTATTTATAGAATTTTTGCATATTCGCCCATTGTACCAGTTTACCCTTTGAAATATCAGCAGGAAGCCTGGCACCGGTTACAATTTTTCCTTTTGAGCAATGCTCGAGTAGTTTGGCACTGTCTCCAATATCACTGCTTCCCGAAGTGCAGAATGGAATGATAAATTTATTTTCCATATTGTAACTTTCTAAAAAGGTTTCGATAATGCGAGGGGCTGCATACCACCAGATAGGAAATCCGATAAAAATATTTTGATAGTTATCCATATTGGGTACTCGGGTTGCAATCTCCGGTCTTGCCGTTGTATCGTTACATTCTACAGAGCTGCGACTATTCAAATTATGCCAATCTAAATCTTCTTTTGTATATAATTTTTTAGGGACAATTTCAAATAAATCCGCTTGTGCAACTAAGGCTAATGTTTCAGCTATCTTCTTAGTAGTACCTGTAGCAGAGAAATAAGCAACCAGTGTATTGGATGTTGTCATGATAATCTCTCCTTATATGGTTTTATAGATGGGTGTTCTTATTTTTCGTATAAGTAACCGGATTTACATGCAAACTCTTCCACTTCAATTTTAGCGATACCGAGTCTTTCGACCATGGCATCTGTAAAGGTAAAAGATTTTCCTGCCTGTACCATCATAATGTTATTAATGATTCTCTTTTTTTCTTCTATGTCGGTAATAAGGGAAGCGGTTCCGCTACCGATAATACTTGCATAAGCATTACTGTAGTTGCAAGCTACTTCGCCACCGTCTACCAGTTCGAAGCCGGTATCAATTTCAAATCCGACGTTTGGATGCTTTTGCATAAGTTCCCATTTTAAACCTTGTGTAGCACCATGTGTATAAAAGGTAATATGGCCATTTTCATATGTATATCCATAGTTGGTGGGGACTACGTAGATTCGATTGGTATCTTGTAATCCGATATGAATAATTTTACATCTATCCAACACTTGTTTAATAATTGCAGGATCTTCAATAAAGCGACGAGTAGAAAATGGAGTAGCCATAATAAAATTCCTTCTTTCTTCTATAGATTATATTAGTCACTAATAATGACTTCCGGTCTTTCTTTATTTAAAATGAATCGTTGGTGTGTTCCTCCGACTTCTTGTGCAGCTAATGTTTCCAGTTTTTCTAATGCTTCTTCTAATGCGGGAATTCTTGTTTTGTCGATACATTCAATACACAGGACCGCATGGGTTGTATTTTCCGTTAGCATAGTACGGACGGATTCACGCCAGTTCCAACAGCGGCAAATAGCACCGCTATTGTCTTTGTAAATGACTTCTCCTTGTTTGGGCGGTTCGCTTTTATTGCTACCCAGTGTAATGAACGGTTCTGTACCATCGGCTATGGTAAGACGTATATCTCCGTCAAAGGTATCAATATCTTCACCTCCAACAGGAAGTGCATATGACAAAGAAATAGCGTTATAAATATCTACAAAGGGATTAATGGTCCCTATATGATTACCGTTGGCTACACGTTTCATGAGAGCATCAATGGAGGCACGAACGCCTTTTTTCTTTTTGAAACGAGTGAGAGCATCTCTCCAGATGGCAATAACCGGGTTGTCACCAAACTCTTCTTCAGTGAGGAATGTTTGTGATTTAATTTCAGCTTCTTGTAAGAGTGGAAGATATTTATTAGGAGCTTTTATACGATTATCGGCTCCTTTAAAGACGATAATTCCGATATGTACATCAGGAAATAAGCGGAATATCGGTTCTTCAATGATAAATTTTTTCATTATACGCGCTCCTATAGCATTACTTTATATAGTTTACTATTTAATTTAAGTGTAACACTAAGTCTTTTCTACTTCAATAAATAACCGTAATAAAAAGAAAAATCAATTATAACTTGACGAAAGCAAGTGTTAGGGGGTAATATAGTAGCAAATCAAAAGGCGTTGAAAGAGACGGTTTACATTGGATTTCATTACTAGAGAGCTCGGATAGGTGAAAGCGAGCATGAAAAGATGTAAATAGATCACTCTTGAGCTTTGGGGAAGAAAAGCCCCAACGGGACATCGTTAACTGTTCCAAGTGGCCATAAGGTCATGAGGGTGGTACCACGGGATATAATCTCGCCCCTTACGGGGGCGGGATTTTTATTTTTAGGAGGCATATTATGGATTACAGCAAGACTTTGCATTTGCCGGAAACAGAATTTCCCATGCGAGGCAATCTTCCACAGAAAGAACCCGGATTTGTGGAAATGTGGCAGCATATGAATTTACATCAAAAACGTTTAGATAAGAGAAGAAAAGAAGGAGCACCGTCTTTTGTACTTCATGACGGACCTCCTTATGCTAATGGTAAAATTCATATTGGGCATGCATTAAATAAAACCTTGAAAGATATTATCGTTCGTTATAAATATATGACCGGATATGCACCGCATTATGTGCCGGGATGGGATACACATGGGCTTCCTATTGAATATGCCGTTTTGAAAGAATCCGGTGAAGATAGAGCGAAAATGACTCCCTTAGAACTTAGACAAAAATGTCTTGCTTATGCGAAAAAATGGGTAGAGGTGCAGAAAAAAGATTTTATTCGTATGGGCGTTCTTGGTACTTGGGAACATCCTTATGTGACTTTTGATCCGCATTTAGAAGCCAAACAGATTGAAATTTTCGGAGAAATGGCAGAAAAAGGATATATTTATAAAGGTAAGAAGGCGGTATATTGGTGTCCTCATTGCGAAACGGCTTTAGCAGAAGCGGAAATTGAATATAAAGATAGAAAATCTCCTTCTATTTATGTAAAATTTCCTGCATTGGATATAGGCGATTTGGCACCACAAGGTGTATCCAAAGACAAATTATTTGCTGTGATTTGGACAACTACGCCTTGGACTATTCCTGCCAATCAACATATCAGTGTGAATCCGAAGTTTATCTATGTATGGGTACACAACATAGATGCAGATGAGTATTATTTGATGAACAAAGAATTGGCGCCTAAAGCTCTTGCCGATTGTAAGATTGAAAATTATGAATTTGTAGGGGCGGATATGCTTGGGCAAGATTGGGATATGAAGACCTTTACACATCCTTTATATCCGGAACGTGTCGTACATATTTTAGAAGGTAATCATGTTACTTTAGATGCCGGTACCGGTTGTGTTCATACCGCACCGGGACATGGTATCGAAGACTTTGAAGTACATAAGAAGTATGAAAATGAAGGGCGTATTCATCAAGATATTATTTGTCCTGTGGATAATAAAGGTCGCATGATGGAAGAAGTCGGATTGGGCTTAGTGGGGAAAACCGTTTGGGAAGCGGAAGGACCTATTATTTCTTTATTAGCTCATGCAGGTCGCTTACTTGGTAAGAAATCTATTCATCACTCTTATCCGCATTGTTGGCGTTGTAAGAATCCGGTTATTTATCGTGCAACGGAACAGTGGTTTGCATCCATTAATGATTTCCGGCAACAAGCATTAAAGGCGGTGGATGAAACGACATTCTATCCGTCTTGGGGACATGACCGTTTATATAATATGATTCGTGATCGTCAAGATTGGTGTATTTCTCGTCAGCGTTCTTGGGGTGTTCCGATTCCGGCATTCTTCTGTGAAGATACAGGAGAATATGTGATTACTAAGGAAACTACGGAATCTGTAAGAAAGATTATTGAAAAAGAAGGTAGTGGTGCATGGTGGAAGTATACAGCGGAAGAGCTTTTACCGGAAGGATTCGCTAAGGGACGTAAGTTTAGAAAAGAAATGGATATCATGGATGTATGGTTTGATTCCGGTTCTTCTTGGAATGGTGTTCTTAATCAACCGAAACCGGAATGGGAAGGGGCAAGCTACCCTTGCGATTTATACTTGGAAGGTTCCGATCAACATCGTGGATGGTTCCATAGTTCTCTTTTAACCTCTGTAGCGGTTAATGGTCATGCACCATATAAGGCGGTATTAACGCATGGATTTACTGTTGATGGCGAAGGCCGTAAGATGAGTAAGTCTGTAGGAAATGTCGTTGCACCACAAGATATTATCGATAAGTATGGTGCCGATGTTATGCGACTTTGGATTTCTTCCGTAGAATATCAGAATGATGTTCGTCTTTCTCCACAAATTATTAAGAGTATGAGCGATGTATATCGTAAGATTAGAAATACATTCCGCTATCTCTTGGGGAATTTAAATGATTTTGATCCTGTAAACGATGTAGTACCTTATGAAGAAATGGACGAACTCGATCGTTGGGCACTTCTTCGTTTGGAACAGATTAAGGAAGAAGTTACTCATGCTTGTGAACAATATCAGTTCCATGTAATGTATCATGCCGTTCATAATTTCTGTACGGTAGATTTATCAGCTATCTATTTAGATATTTTAAAAGACCGCCTTTACACAGAAAATGCTGACTCGGTACTTCGTCGTAGTGCACAAACTGCCATGTACGAAATTTTAAATACATTAGTTCGCATCATGGCTCCGTTTATTTGTTTTACGGCAGAAGAAGTATGGCAAGCTATGCCGCAAGTAGAAGGTAAAGAAGAGAGTGTTCATTTGGCAGATTGGCCGACCATGAAACCGGAACATGTAGATTCTTCTTTAGCGGCTAAATGGGAAAAGAGATTGCAGTTCCGTACCGATGTGATGAAAGCATTAGAAAATGCTCGTGCAACCAAGTTAATCGGGCATCCGTTGGATGCAGATTTGACTATCTATGCAGAGGGGGATGCTTATGAAACGTTGGCAGATATGGGAGATTTCTTAGCAGATTTCTTTATCGTATCTACTGCGACTTTGGTAGGAGATGTTTCTAAAGCACCGGATAATGCATTTATCAATGAAGACGGCGTACGTGTAGTGGTTACTCCAAGTACTCGAGAAAAATGTGAACGTTGTTGGAAACATGTTCCGTCCGTAGGTAGTGATGCGGAACATCCTCATGTATGTGCACGTTGTGCTCGTGTATTACATAAAAAATAAACTTACTTTTACAAAATAGGCATAAAAATAAACCGTGTTATCTATAGATAGCACGGTTTATTTTTATAATCAGTCGTTTTGGGGAATACCCTTTTTAATATATTGTTTTCCCTTAAACTCTATAATACCTGCCGGTTCTTCCTCCAGTAAAGTAAGCATCAGTTGTTGAGCGATAGTTAAATGTTTTTTATAAGAACGTCCTTCTTTAATGAGAGTTCGGATTTCTTTTTCTTTCTTTTCCGATACTTGTTTGCAAACTTTATTAATACAAAGTACTTGTATAGCGGCTTGGAACATATGGCGAAGCTCTTCTGTATATTCCAACTCATTTTTCTTTAAGATGGATACTGATAAGCGTAATACTTCCAGTGTAGCCAAATAATACCATAAAACATGATTGGCACTGTGTTTAACAGGTCTATTAGTTATAGGAAGTGTGGCAGAAGAAAAAAGAGCTGTGTAAGCAAAATCATTTTCATCAAACAATGTATGGGGAAGCATATCGTAGCAACGAAGCCAACTTCGAATTCCCTGCCAGTTATAATACTCTTTGTAGATAGCAAGTTGTTTATCTTGTTTAGCTAGCGTAAAAGCATGTAGCCATGCATCGAGTTCATGTACCATACGTTGCGGTTTATCCGTAAGTCCGATACGTTGTTCGTTATAATGATTGTTATTGTATAAAACTTGGTCAGTAGCAATTAACTTTTTAGCACGAAGAACCAGTTCGGTATTAATATGCAAGTCTTCATAATGTGATTCTTCAGAAAAACGAAGATTTTCCCATAACGATGCATGATATATTTTTCTCCAAACTTGAGGGTCCAATCCTAACAACAAACGATGACGAATCGTTTCTGATGATAAGTTTTTATCTTTAATATGCCATCCCAATAATCCGCCAAGTCCACTTGCTTTTTCGTCAAATACATTGCAAATGGCAAGATCCGCTTTTTCTTTTTCCATGGCACTGACCATAAGACGAATCATGTCTCCATACATATGATCATCGACATCAAAGAAACAAATATAGTCGCCTTTGGCATGGTCAAGTCCTACATTTCTGGCAGCGGCTACCCCCTGATGTGGAATATGGAACACTTGAATACGTGCATCAGAGGAAGCTATTTCGTCACAAAGTTCTCCACTCTTATCCGGGGAACCGTCATCAATCAGTAATAATTCAATATGCGGATAGGTTTGATTTAAAATACTTCGAACTGCTTCTTGTACATAATTTTCACCATGGTATATGGGGATAATAACTGATACCAACGGTAGAGAGCCTTGTGTCATCATAAGAAAATCCTTTACTTAAATAAGGGGTTGAGCCCTTGTTATTTATAAGCCTTTTCTGTATGTATTATATCGTAACTTACAGAATTGTATAAGGTTTTTTATTTTGTGATTCTCAACATTTATGATAAACTAATAATAGCAATAAGAAGAATACATTGCATTAAAATAGCTTTTTATTAATAGTTACATAGCATATAGGAGGGTATTATGAAAAAAATATTATTGATAGCAGCGGTAGCTGCTGCAGTATCCGGTACTACCTTTGCAGCAAATGTAGGAGTTGGTTTGGGAACTAAAGAATCTTTTGTAGAAGCTTCCGTTCTTCCAAAAACAACCGTTGGTTATGCACGTGTTTATAGAGATCAGTATGGACATCAGAATGATTTATATGCAAAATATGATGTAATGGGAGAAAATCTTCAAGTTCTCGGCGGTTGGCGTAATCATATGAAAGGACAGAATAATTCCTTCTATGGCGGTGCTCGTGTAGCAACAGACCACTTCTTAGGTTTTCAGCCCTATGTAAGTTACGTAGCAGGTTCTTCTTTCGGAGAAACGAATGTAGGTGTAAACTATGATATCGGATTTGGAATAGAACTCAATGTTAATTACCATAAATACAATCCAAAACATGGTAAAGATGAATCCGGAGTCGGTGTTGGAGCATCTTATCAGTTTTAATTACAAATAGAAAAGCATCCCTATGGATGCTTTTTTTATTTGCCAAAATTATTTTATAAAACTCATAATTAAAATAACAATAAGTTTATTTTTATTAACAAAAGAGATATAATTGAATAATAATAAGTAAATCACGCATAAATAATACAAATAAAAAAACTCCCGAAGGAGCTTTTCCCACACACTGTGGTGTCACTTGCGTGACGGTTTGAATAAATTTTTATTTGAACTCGTAATGTAATTCTCTAAATGATGGTTAAACATCTAGATGTTTATAGTGTACAGAAAATAAAGGAGTATGTCAAATGGATACGGCTAAGACGAACAAACAACCTTATTACATCGGTTTGGATATGGGAACCTCTTCTGTTGGTTGGGCGGTAACGGATGCCTCTTATAATGTTGTCAAAAAACATGGAAAGGCCTTATGGGGCGTTCGTCTTTTTGAGGAAGCACAGACGGCAGCAGATAGACGTCTTCATAGAACTGCACGTCGCAGAATACAGCGTCGTAAGCAGCGACTGGCTCTTTTACAAGAATTATTTGCAAAAGAAATTTGCAAAGTAGATCCCGGATTTTTTATAAGACTCCATGAAAGTCGATTATGGCAAGAAGATAAAAGTATAGACCAGCCGAATACTCTTTTTAATGATGAAGATTTTGATGATAAAGCATATCACAAGGCTTATCCTACAATTTATCATTTGCGTTATGCATTGATGACGGAAAATAAATCTTTTGACGTGCGTCTAGTGTATTTAGCTATTCATCATATTATTAAGCATCGTGGACACTTCCTGCTTGAAAATTATGATTTATCTAATCAAGAAACTTCCGGTTTTGATGAATCTTATATAGCTTTAACTAATGCGATTAAGGAATTATTACAAAAAGAAATTCCGGTCGGTCATGTAGAAAAAATTCAAATTATACTTAAAGATAAGAGTCTATCAAAGAGAGAAAAAACAGAGAAAATATTACAAGTTTGGGATGTAATAAAAGATAAACAACTTAAAGAAGTAGTTCAGTTAATATGTGGTGGAACCGCTAATTTAAGTACGTTATTTATGGATGAATCTTTGAAAGAAGCATTAAAAGTATTCGAAATTAAAGATAGTAAAATTAGTTTTAGTACTGCCGTTTATGAAGAAAAAGAATCGGACTTGCAAAGTGTACTGGAACAACGATTTGATTTAGTTTATGCAGCTAAAATGCTTTATGATTGGTCTTTGTTAGCCGAGCTCATGGGAGATAGAAAAACATTATCAGAAGCCAAGATTGCAATATATGAAACCCATAAAAAAGATTTAGAAGTATTAAAAAGGCTTACACGACAAGATAAATCTTTATATAGAAAGCTGTTTAGAGGAACTGATAAGGATAGTTACAGTGCTTATGTTGGTAGCTGTATGATTCATGGTGAAAAACTGGTTATTGAAAAACGTGGAAGTACGGAAGAATTTTATAAGTTTTTGAAAAAAGAAATAAGTAAACTTCCGGATTGTGAAGATAAAATATATGTATTATCAAAAATAGAAGCAGAAAATTTCTTACCGAAAGCAGTTTCCACTATTAACGGCATCATTCCGTATCAATTGCAGGAGCAGGAATTAGATATCATCTTAAAAAAAGCAGAACAGTATTTACCTTTCCTTATGGAAAAAGATGCTTATGGAACAATTAGTGAAAAAATCAAGCAATTACTTACTTTTAGAATTCCGTTCTATGTAGGACCTTTAAATAGACATTCCGATAAGAGTTGGGCAGTGCATACGGATAAGGAAGGTCGTATTTTACCGTGGAATTTTAACGAACGTATTAATGAAGAAAAAAGTGCAGAAAAATTTATTACTCGTATGACTAATAAATGTACCTATTTGCTTGGGAAAGATGTATTACCTAAGAACTCTTTGTTATATACGGAATATATGTTATTTAATGAATTAAATAATGTAAAAATTGGTAAAGCGGGTACGTATTTAACAGAAGAACAAAAAGAAAAATTATGGAAGGAACTGTTTCTTACAACGAAAAAAGTAACTCTTAGTAAATTCTCAAAGTTCTTAATTAAAGAGGGCATTGATAAAGAAGAAGCAGTAGAAATTAAAGGTTTAGATGGTGGGTTTAAGTCTTCGTTAGCACCTTGGATTGATTTAAAAAATATATTAGGAGAAGATTTTACCAGAGACAAAGCGGAAGAAATCATTAAAGCCATCACTCTTTTCAGCATGGATAAAAAGATACTTAAAAAGTATTTAATGCGTATAGTATCCGAACCTGTCGCCAAACAATTATCCAAACTTCGTTATACAGGATGGGGACGATTCTCTAAAGAATTTTTAACTGAAATTACACCTAGAGTAACCGATGATGTACAAGTGTTGGTAGATACATCTACCGGCGAAATTATGAACATTATTACTGCTTTAAAGAAGACTTCTTTAAATTTAATGGAAATTTTAAGTTCGACATATGGCTATAGCGCAGCGATTAGTGAAGCAAATAAAGAGTTAGTTGGAAATACTGTATTAAGTTATGAAACTGTAAAAGAATTGACCGTATCTCCTGCAGTAAAAAGGCCGATTTGGCAAACTTTAAAAATCATCAAAGAAATTACCCATATTATGGGAGCTGAGCCGGCTCGTATATTTATAGAAATGGCGAGAGATAAACAACCGGATAAAGGAAGGACGGACTCTAGAAAGAAGCAACTGATTGAACTATATAAGAAGTGTAAAGAGGATGTTCGTTCATGGAGCAATCGTGAGAGTAAAGACTGGGTTGAAGAAATTGAATCTAAGTCCGATTCACAACTTAGGAGCAATAAACTGTTTTTGTACTATACACAAATGGGTAAATGTATGTACACCGGAAAACCGATTGATTTAGGAGCGTTACTAAAAGGGCAGTTGTATGATAGAGACCATATTTATCCACAATCACAGACGAAAGATGACAGCTTGGATAATTTGGTTATTGTAGACAATAGGGAAAATAGAGATAAGAGTAATACCTATCCTTTAAGTAAAAATATTCGAGAAAGACAAATCGGCTTTTGGAAACTGTTACGTGATAAAGGATTTATCAGTAAAGAAAAGTACTTCCGATTAACTCGAAATACTCCTTTTAGTGATGCGGAAAAAGCAGAATTTATTGCACGTCAATTAGTGGAAACAAGACAAAGTACCAAAGCCGTAGCTGAAATATTAAAGAGAGTACTGCCGAAGAGTATTATCGTATACGTGAAAGCAGGGCTTACTTCCCGTTTCCGTCAGTATGGGGAATTTATTAAAGTAAGAGATTTGAACGATTATCATCATGCGAAAGATGCTTACTTGAATATAGTGACAGGGAATGTACACTACACCAAATTTACATCGAATCCGATACGTTTTGTAAAAGATTGTCAGATATATAGCTTAAATGAACATGCTCTTTATAAATATACGGTAGAAAGAAATGGAGTTGTAGCATGGGCACCCAATGAAGAAGGGATGATGCCAAGTGTTACGAGATGGATGAATAAAAATAATATCTTGGTAACGCGTATGTCCTATGTAGGACAAGGGGAATTGTTTGATCAATTGCCACTCAAAAAAGGGAAAGGACAAGTTTCCTTAAAGAAAGAAGGGGCTATATCAGACATCTCTAAATATGGAGGCTATAATAGTGCATCGACTGCTTACTTTATGTACGTAGAAGGAGAAGATAACAAAGGGAAGCCTGTGTATGTAATCGAAACGATGCCTCTTCACCTGGCAGCAAGACTGACTACGTTAGAAGAAAAACAAAAATATTGCGAAGAACTCTGGATGTCAACCGGTGGAAAACTCAAAAATCCTAAAGTACTTATTGAACAAATTCCAATACAATCTTTATTTAGTGTAGATGGATTTAGAGTGACTATAGCAGGAAAGACAGGAAAGCAATATGGTTGTAGATTAGCAGAAGAATTGGTTCTTAATAATGGGTATGCAATGACTTTAAAAGCGGTATTAAAATTTGTTAATCGCAGAAAGATGAATAAAGAGGCATTGATTACTTCTTATGACCATTTGGAAGAATCGCAATTACTTGCTTTATATGATGTATTCTTGGATAAATTAGAACATAGTTGTTTTAGCAAGCGGTTTTCTACACAAAGAGATGTATTAAAAAATGGTAGAGAATCTTATATAGCACTATCGTTAGAAGATAAATGTCAAATACTAAGTGAAATTTTACATTTATTCCAATGCAATGCTACATTATCTAATCTGAGTTTGCTTGGAAGTTCAAAACAATCTGGAAGATTATATATGAGTAAAAATTTATCGGACAAAGATTCTTGGTACATTATTCATCAGTCGGTAACAGGGTTCTATGAACAGCATATTCCGTTAGCCCCCTATAAGAAATCATGAGTTGGAGAACGGTGGTTGTAACACGGCGTGCCAAGGTGAGTTACAGTTTAGGATATATGGTGATTCGTGGAGAAGAAACTCATCGTATCTTTATGGATGAGATTCAAACGGTTTTGTTAGAGTCGACGGCTATATCCTTGACGACCTCTTGGTTGAATCAGTGTATGCAACGAAAAATTAAAATTATTTTTTGTGATGAAAAACGAAATCCTCGAGGAGAACTGATTTCTTATGCAGGAAGTTGTGATGCGAGTCGTTGTCTTCGAAAGCAAATTGCATGGAGTCCGGCACGGAAAGAACAGGTATGGCAGCGGATTGTAAGTGAGAAAATACGAAAGCAGGCAGAAGTACTTTTTCTTTATATAGAGAGATATAGAATCTGAAATTCTTAAAGGATATAGTCGGCAAGTAGAACTGGGAGATGCGACTAATCGAGAAGGACATGCCGCCAAAGTGTATTTTAGTGCTTTATGGGGGATGACTTTTTCACGTCGTGAAGAGTCGGTAGAAAATGGGGCTATGAATTATGGGTATGCCATCATTTTATCGGCTTGTAATCGAGAAATTGTAAGTTCCGGCTATTCTACACAGTTGGGGATTTTTCATGATAATACATACAATCCTTTTAATTTAGGCTGTGATTTGATGGAGCCTTTTCGTCCCTTGGTGGACTATAAAGTGTTGTCTATGAAACCTAAGCAAATAGGGAAAGAAGAAAAGTCTCAACTGGTTAATGTACTCAATGAAAAAGTAAGAATTGTAAATAGAAAAACGACGGTATCACAAGCCATCGGTATTTACTGTCGTAGTGTATTAACGGCATTAGAAGAAGGAAAACCGGAAAACATTCGGTGTTATGAGATGATGCATGAGGAATAGGTTTATGCGTGTGTTGGTATTATTTGATTTACCTGTAGAAACGTTGGCAGATAGGCGAGCGTATACGCAGTTTAGGAAATTTTTAATTCGAAACGGATTTATTATGATGCAAGAATCCGTATACAGTAAAATCGTACAAAATGTGCCTGCTGCACAAGCAGTCATGGGACATGTACGGATAGAAGCTCCTAAACACGGTCTTATTCAAATGATGATGATTACAGAAAAACAATATGCCAATATGGAATTAGTAACGGGTCATGTTCAAGAAGAAGTGGTAGATTCGGATGAACGGTTGGTGATTGTATGAAATTAGTACATCCGGAATGGGAGAAACAAATCGTATTTGATTTTAAGAGTGTTCCCATTGTATCGATAGAAAATCCTACTTACTACTATCAGGTAGTAGAGGAATTGTATCAACAAACGGAAGGCAAAGAAGGTTCTTTTGTATTATCTGATGATGGAGAAATTTTAGATTTTCGAAAACATGTACAACTTCTCTTAAGTCCTTGGACTATGGATTTTTCAACGGCAGTTGTGACTAAAAGACTGTGTAATCGTTTGAAAGAAGAAGCGAATAATGAACAACATTATATGAAAACAAAAGCGGTTATGCAGCATGTACTCAGTTATTTACAAGAGCTGGAACAAGAACTTCCCATACCACTTACCTATGACTGGAATCCGGATGTAGCTAATTTATTTAAAGCCGTACATGTACAAGTCGATACATCCGATTTAAATGTAATGGAAAAGATGATTGAATATATGAAACTTTGGACAGAGTTATTCGGGAAAACTTGTTTTATATTTAATCAATTCCGTATCTATTTACCCAAATCGATGCGAAAAGAGTTTTATACTTGTGCGATGGAAGAAGAAATTCCATTTTTGTTACTGGAGGGGGCATGTCATGATACAATAGAACAAGAAAGTTGTTTAATCATTGATGAAGATCTTTGTCAGATTTTCTAACAAGGAATTACGACATCCGGTGGGGTGTATCCACTTGTAGAGAATCTCGATTTGCGACTACTAGCGAATTGAGGTTTGAGAGTGATGTAATTCACGAATATGGTTAAACTTTGCCAGACAACCATATTGCTTTTTCATTAGTTTGAGAGTGATGTAATTCACGAATATGGTTAAACGATAGTCAACGCTCTTTATAAACGTGCTCTGTTTGAGAGTGATGTAATTCACGAATATGGTTAAACATTAAAAAAGGAAAAGAAATTTCGGACAAAGTTTGAGAGTGATGTAATTCACGAATATGGTTAAACTTTACTTTTGTTGCTCCACTCGTCTGGTCGGTTTGAGAGTGATGTAATTCACGAATATGGTTAAACATTAAAAAAGGAAAAGAAATTGCGGACAAAGTTTGAGAGTGATGTAATTCACGAATATGGTTAAACGCCAGTGGTAGCTCCTGTAATAGTTGCATTGTTTGAGAGTGATGTAATTCACGAATATGGTTAAACACGTACTCGCAAAAGCACGTCAGCGGCTAGGTTTGAGAGTGATGTAATTCACGAATATGGTTAAACTAATTTTTTGTGTTAGTTTAATATTTGATAGTTTGAGAGTGATGTAATTCACGAATATGGTTAAACTGATTTACTTTTAGGCGGTAGCCCTTGCCAGTTTGAGAGTGATGTAATTCACGAATATGGTTAAACTTTGGGAACTATAAAAGTATAAATTCCCTCGTTTGAGAGTGATGTAATTCACGAATATGGTTAAACGGGTTCCAATAACAGCAGTGTCTGATATTGGTTTGAGAGTGATGTAATTCACGAATATGGTTAAACGTGCTAAGGTATTGTTACGTGGTAAACGTCGTTTGAGAGTGATGTAATTCACGAATATGGTTAAACCTCTCAGACAGGTGCTACATGAAGATGCGAGTTTGAGAGTGATGTAATTCACGAATATGGTTAAACACACGGGACAGTAACAGGCATATCAATATAGTTTGAGAGTGATGTAATTCACGAATATGGTTAAACATGTGATTGTCGATGCTTGATGCCTCGTCAGTTTGAGAGTGATGTAATTCACGAATATGGTTAAACCTGAATCAACACCTATTGAGATGTATCCGGGTTTGAGAGTGATGTAATTCACGAATATGGTTAAACATTATAAGAAACGTTTAGCCTCTTAGCTATGTTTGAGAGTGATGTAATTCACGAATATGGTTAAACTAGAACCAACGAACAAGCCTTTAACTAATAGTTTGAGAGTGATGTAATTCACGAATATGGTTAAACGGAAGTTCTCGATAGCGTTCAGGCTGTAGCGTTTGAGAGTGATGTAATTCACGAATATGGTTAAACACACGCTATCGCAACTTTTTGGTTGTGGCAATAGCACAGGGGATTTAACGGACGGATTTATGATTGACGTTGATACCTTAAAAGATTCAGAGGAATTTGAAGTGTTGCTAGGATATATTAACACGCTTGAGAATAAACAATTGAAAGGGGATGAAGGAAGTGTCAAATAAGGTAACGTTTTATAAGAACAAGTCAACAGATTCCATTTATTGGGTGGATTTGCCAGAAAAGGTTGGAGTTAGAGAGTTTTCGTTCGATAAAATAAAAATTTTTAACCTGTTTGCTGACTATCCGCATAATTTAACGGCAGAGCAAAAAGAAATTTTTGATAAAGAGAATCCCTACTGGAAAAAGTTTTTTGCAGAACGAACGGCATAAAAGATTAAAGCGTTTTAAACAAGTAAACATGAATTTAAGCACTTAACAAGGTTTGCGAGTGATGTAATTGTCATGTGTAGAATGTTAAGGTAAAAAGTGGAAATAAATATTCAGTAAAGAATTTTATTTTATATACCCATAGAGGTAAACAAGTTTGAGAGTGATGTAATTTATAAAAATGGTTAAATATTTAATGGTTATTTATATTAAGAGCGGCTCTTTTGATAGGGAGCTGTTTTTTTATTGTACATTTATTATGCATATAAAAAATGGCTGCAGCGTATTTTTTGCAGTAAGGGAACAAAAGTTCAATTTACTTCGCATTTATTTGTTATTTTTAAATGAAAATAGCTGAAAAATGGAAGGAATTTCGACCATATCGAGCCTGTGAATAATTCGAATATTTGTTCATCGATTTTTTGTTTGGTGGCATTTTTTCTAATTAAAGTGGGAGTTATTCAACTTATTCACAGTGTTATTCACATTCATGGAGAGGCATGTGTATTTTCAATACGTATATATATTGAAAATACGATATTATCAGGATTATTCGAAGGTTGTACACTGGAGATGTACACAGGATGCTGTGAATAGTTGTGGATAACTTTATAAAAAACTTGAGGGAAAGAAGGACATATTGTGATTATCTTCGATAATTATTGAAAATTTTATGATAGTGAAAAAATGAATAACTTATGAACAGTTTGTGAAATACTTATATTTCATAAACCTATTGCGATTATTTTTTTACAGTCTTTTTAAAATAATCGGCTTTATATGGGGGATTTTACTTTTTGTGGGTATAAATATTATAAAAATGTCCATGTGGAATGCACATAAAAAATAAGAACCCTGCCCGGTTGATGAATGTGCTACAATACTAGTAGATTTATAATATTAAATATAAAATAAAATAGGGAATAGTAGTTGTTATAACTACGGTGAGGAGTAAGCATGGAATTTCATTCCTTTGATATAAAGGATAAAGACTACATTAATTCTTTTTTTGGGGAACATCATTATGAACAATGTGATTGTTCATTTAATACTTTGTTTTTATGGCAGCATGCATATAATACTGTTTGGGCTGTAGAGGATAATATTCTTTTCATCAGAGCCGGTCGAGGTGATATGGCATATTTTATGCCGCCGTTTGAGGGAGAAGGTGCTTCTTTTAAACATGGTCTTGAAGTGATAAAGCAGCATTTGGAATCGCAAGGTAAGCCATTCCGTCTGATGGGTGCATCTCCTTGGGTGGTAGAACAAATTAAGAATGTTTGTAAGCACACGTATACTTTTGAAGAGTTTAGAGATGATTTTGAATATATTTATAAGACGGAAGATTTAATTCGTCTTTCGGGTAAAAAATTTAGAATGAAAAAGAACCATTTAAATAGTTTTTTACGTGAATATCCGGATTATGTATATGAACCGATTACTCTTGAAAATATGGCAGAAGTGAAAGAAGCTTGTGCAGCTTGGTTTAAGCGACATGGTGATATTGAGGATGAAATGGTATCTATACAGCGTTGTTTTGACTATTGGGAAGAGTTAGGTGTCAAAGGTGCTGTTATTCGTATCTATGGACGAATAGAAGCCTTTTCCATTGGAGATAAGCTTAATGATAGAGTAGCTCATATTCATTTTGAAAAAGCAAATCCGGAAATTAGAGGATTATATCAAGTTATTAACAGAGATTTCATTATGCATGAATTTGCAGATACCTTATTTGTAAATCGAGAGGAAGATTTAGGTATTCCCGGACTTCGACAAGCAAAGATGGAATATCATCCGGATCATTTTGCAGAAAAATATAATGTAATGTTAGCAAGTAATGAATAAGCAGTTTGATGTTTGAGGGATTGTATATGCAATTTAGGAGAGCGAAAGAATCTGACAGTAAAGATATTAAGTCTTTATGGGCATATTGTTTTGAAAAGCCGGATGAAGCATTTTTTCAATGGTTTTTCTCAAAAATTTATGAACATGACAATGTCGTTGTTGCTGAAGAACAGGGAAATATTGCAGCTGCTGTGCATTTAAGACCTTATGAAATTTGTTTACGTGGAAATTCTCTATTGGTGGATTATGCAGTAGGGCTTGCTACACATCCAGCTGCACGTGGAAATGGTATTGGGAAAAAATTATTAAAAAATGCCTTTCGATTTTCTCGTTCTAATGGAAATTCCACTATGATTCTTATGCCTTCCGACGCATCTTTTTATCAACCGTTAGGATGTTCTTTCTATGTACACCAATGGAAGAGAGAAACGTCACCGGAGTGGTTGGGAAAGGTCGGATCAAAACCAAGTTGGGTGAAGACCCTTTCATCTCCTGACGAATGGGAGTTATTGGATGGCATATATCGTACTTTTATAAAGGGAAGAAATGGATTTTCAATTCGTGAGGAAAGTTCTTGGCGAAGATTAATTGAAGGACAATTAGAAGAAGGATATATTGCAGTGGTCGGAGATGAAACCGGAGCTGCCGGATATCTTTTCTATGGTGTAAATGATACACATCTTTTGGCAGGGGAAATGGCATATTCTTCGAATAAGGGACGAGAGGAACTTTACTTTTTCATGGCAGGTCATCGTGGATCTATTGCACGTTGCAGTTGGTTTGAACCTTTAGATGATCGTTCTTTTTATTATTGGCCTAATGGTGCAGAGCATATCTATATAGAAAACAAAACATTCCCATTTATGATGTGTCGTATTATAGACCCCGTTGCTGCTATGGACGGTATGCCTTGTGATAAAGACTTGGATGGTGAGTTTTCATTTCAATTGGTAGATTCCGTATTATCAGAAAATAATGGAATTTATATGCTCAATGCAGAAAATGGATATATTCATGCGTTACAAGATGATGTATTCTACAATTTACGAATTCATGTTGAAGATATGGCAGGTGTTGATTTAGATCATCATATACCGGAACCGGCTTTTTGTATGAATATTCCGGCATTAAATGAATTGGTTTTTGGTGCTTCGGATTTTAAAGAGCTTTTGCATCGAGATATGATTACTTGGCTTACGACCGATGAAAGTAAGAGAGAAAAAGTGACTCGGTTCATGATGAAAGTTTGGAATAAGCAAGCTAACTGGATTAATGAATGGTATTGAATAGTATAGTAACGTATTATAAAAGAGGAACACTATATAGTGTTCCTCTTTTTGTTATTGTTGTGTAACGATTAATTGTCCGTCAGGAGCATAGGAAGCCAGATAAGTTCTATGACCTAATTGCATAAGGAATGACATGACTTCTTTATCTCTTTTTCGTGTAATCGTATAATGCGGACTGGATTCTTTGAAAGACTCACTCCATATTTTTATACCGTTCTTTCGGATGATAATAGACATGGTCTGTCCATCAGTTTGTACTTCAAAAGAAAGCAGTGCTCCCGTTTCATCATTGAAGTACATGGTTGAAGAAGAGGTAGATGAAGTATGAGAGCCGTCTTTAAAGATTTCACTGGAACTATAACTGGTATAAGAAAGAATATGTGCCGTATTTTCCGGAACATTGGCTAATCCCCATATAGGGCTAAAAAACAATAAAGTGATTGAAAGGATAAAAGTTCGTAATGACATATGGCCTCCTTTACTTATTATCAATTTTCGGCGGAGACTGCATCTCTTCCATAGAAGGATTGGCTTCACAATTCATTTCATACTCCCAAATCTTTGTAGGGATTAAAGTTCCATCTTTGGCAATCGTGTAGCGTGAGGATTTTATAGGATGAGAGCCTGTATGTAATGGCTTGGTAAATCCTCGTCCAATAACATCCGTTGTGTTCATAATAAATAGGAATGCCGCCGGATCAATTTCATGAATAATGAGATGCAGTTTGGAAATTTGTAATAAATCAACAATTGCAAATATAATATGTTTTTTATCGCCACTGAATCCACCTTGTCCTTCAAGGAGTGTAGCACCATGACCTATTTCTCGTAAAATAGCATCTGTAATTTCTAGAGGTTTATCTGACACAATGAAAGCAGCTTTACGTTGTGCAAATCCGATAACTACACGGTTGGACATGGTAGCTGTTAAGTACATACCGATGAGTGTACATACCGCAGGCTCTAATGAGAATATGATAGCACTTACTCCCACGATGAGGAAATTTAGTGCAAACACAACATATCCGATGTCTAAATTATAATATTTTTTGAGGATAGCGCCAATCACATCCAAACCACCGCTATTGCTGTCGAAACGGTAAAGGATGCCATTACCTATACCGATAATAACGCCACCGGCAATAGCAGAAACGAGTGGGTTTTTAATTAAAATCGGAGCGGCAAGCCCGCTTGTTAAATCAATAAATACAGAGAGTGCAATAGTACTGATAATAGTAAGAATGGTATAAAATTTACCCATATAGCGAAGGGAAAGCCCCAATAAAGGGATATTTAATACTAAGTTGGTTATACCGATGGGAATTCCCGTTAAATAAAAGCTAATCATTGCAATTCCGGCCAGACCGCCGGCCAAAAATTGATGGGGAACGAAAAATAAATTTAACCCTACCGCATATAGGAAATTACCGATAAGAGTTATTAGCAATGTAATTAAACAATGGCGGATATATAATGGTTTAGATCCTGTTTGGTTTTTCATAAATACCTCATTTATATGTATTCGTTTATTAGTTTTAATTATTGTGTTTTTATTCGTAATATTCTACCATGAGTGGACGAAGTAAACAAGAAATGACTATGCATATTTTGCTATAAAAATGAGTTTCTGATACACTATATTCGCTAAGAAATTTGTATTATAAAGAGGGAGGATTTTATGATTACTGATGAACAGTTTATAAAAGAAGCTGAAAAAGTGATGGAAACCCACCCTGCTTATAGAAATGTAAGTTTTCCTTATTTTGGGAAAACTTATTGGATTAAAAGACGTTTATCAAACGGACGTAAACAGTTTGCTAAAAAATCGGTCAATCAACAGTTTTATGCTGAGATTGCAAGATCTTCCATTGCTTATGTACAAACAAAACTTTCACCTAAAATAGTTTATCTTTGTGCAGAATATATGATTACGGAAGGTGCCGGTTGTTCTGTCGGAGACTGGATAGAGTCTGATATTGAGGATGAAAAACGGTTACAAATTCTTTTTGATGCAGGAACGGCTTTGGGTAAATTGCATCATGCAGGTATTACGCATGGGAGACCTTCTTTACGTGATTTTTTATATGACGGGGAAAAGATTACTTTAATTGATTGGGAAAATACTCCTTTTTTTGAGAATTTGGATAATAGAAAAGCAGTGGATTATTTATTGATGTTACTTAGCTTATATCGAGAGCCTTATGATTATCCATCTTTTATTAAAGCTTTAGAAGATGGGTATTTATCCATAGTAGGGGTGGAAACTAAAGAACAGGCAAAACTTCTTTTAAAGAAATACAGTATGTTAGGAGTTATAGCTAAATCATTAGATTTTCTTCATATGAAGGATGTAGAAGCTTTCTCGAAATTATACCGATATTTAATAGAATAAAAAAACTGATGATTTTATTTCATCAGTTTTTATTTTTATGGAAGAGTGGTTTTAATCATTTCCAAGTAATTTTCATATTCTTCTAAAGATTCAAAATCTTTCATAGGGAAGCATTCACTGCTCCACCGAATAACTAGCCATACACATCCGGCAAATACAAGGATTTGCACAATGCGGTAAATAATTGAAATTTGAGAGCCTCGTTGGTTTTTCCATCGAGGATTTAAATGGTAAGCACTCGACCAAATCCAGCGGTGGTATATAATAAGGTATAATATAAAACTTAAAAATAAAAGGATACTTCCGACAAAACCGACTTTAGGGTATATAATAACAGAGAGCCAAGTAGTAGGCATATTAGTGGCGATATATAGTTCATGCGGTGTCATAACTAACCCGGTTAATAGCGTGTGTAGGAAGTAAATCATAGGAATGGCTGAAAAGTAAGCAACTAATCCTAATGTAATATAACTCATCATTTTCTTACCAAGAACGGCTTTGGAAATGATATTCATAACAAAGAAAAGTAATAAAAATATTCCCATACCGGTTAAAAAATAGGGACTTAGATGATTAAAGTCAGTAGGCGTTGTGTTGTTTATTGCATGTGTAAGGCAGTAAGGGAAGATTGTCATCCACAATGCAAATGGGAAATATCCAATACGCCAGAAGGGATGCAATATACTCTTGCCGGTCATTAATTGTGTTAAAAATAACAGAAAAAAGGATTCTACTATACAGCGTAAAAAACGATGCCATGAAGATAAGCCGGATATATGTATTTGCCTATAATACATAAAAATTAAAGTTAACAAAGTAATGGCGCTAAAAGTAAAGACGATAATTTCTTTTTTTGATATACCTTTCCACCAAAGACTGATTTTTTGTTTTTCTTTATACAAAAAATTCATATAGCACCTCCTTTGTAATTTGTTTTCAGTATAAAAGCCATAAAGGAGATTAGCAAGATAAAAATCATTATATAGAATCCGGTTTTGCCGATTTGTATGTATATATCAGGAGTTCATATGAGGAAGATCATTATTCATTCATTATTATATACGATAGCATTTGTTTTATTCCTTATGGGAATTCTTTCACAGGGCGTAGAATTTACCACATTAGATAGCTATTTAAAACCTCGACTTATTACGGCAGTTGCAGTTATTTTTATTACTGTATGGGGGATGCTTTCTATATTTAAAGAAGAATTTATAAGAAAGTTATTACCATATGCGGGAGTATTACCTGTATTATGGGCAGGGATTTTTACTTGGGCATATGGGTTTGTCGGATTGCCTGAAAAAAGACATTTAGGCGACTACTATATGTATGCTTCTTTACTATTTACGCTCCCTTATCTTTCTGTTACATGGGCCTCTCATTTACGCAAAGGACAATGGGTATGGAATTTTTTACAAGGATTGGCAGCATTTATTATCGCTGTTTGTCCCTTCGTTTATGTAGGATACTATATTGCCATGGGGGGCGAGATGGATATTTTTGCTTTAATAGCTATTATGGCAACTAATATCGAAGAAGTACAAGCATTTTTTGAAACGGTAGTTTCTCCAACCCGAACTATAGGTGTTATAGTTCTTACTTTATTCTTATTTTTCTTAACGATGAAAGGCTCTTTTTCTCTTATGAATACAGGGAAATATTGTGTAGATAAAACAAGGAGTCATTCACGTTCCGGAAAAATAGCTCTTATTTTTGTTACTATTTTATTTTTAGGTGGATTCATTCGCATGGCAATGCATGTGTTTCCTTTAAATATTTATCGCGCTATGCATAAACGTGATGGTGCGTACGCTCTTCTTGAACAAATGAATGGGAGTCTTGATAAAAACGCGGAGAATATTATTTTACAAAAGGGACAACAAGCACCTGACGGCACTTATATAGTGATTGTCGGCGAGAGTGCGAATCGAGATCACATGAAAGCTTTTACTCCTCATTATGCAGAAAATACTACTCCTTGGTTTTCTGAGATGGTGGGGACTGAGGATGTTGCACTTGGCTATAAAGCTTATTCTAATTTTCCCACAACTATTATGTCCTTAAGTTATGCGTTGACCAGTGCTAACCAATATGGGGATACTTCTCTAAAAAATGCAATAAGTCTTATGGATGCTTTAAGAGCAGCGGGATATGAGACTGATTGGATATCTTTTCAATCTAGAAGTTCGTTGGCAAGTGCAGCAGTCACTATGATTGCTGAACGTAGTGATAGAACATATTGGGAGCAAGATCCGGATGAAAAAATGTTGGATGTTATCCAAAAATTACCACCGGCAAAGAAAAGAGTTATATTTGTTCATATGAATGGTAGTCATTATAGTTATACATCTCGTGTACCTGAACATCGCTGGAATGATTTTGGTATTTCAACACAGGATCCGGATCATGACTATGATGTTACTTTAGCTTATAATGATTGGATTTTTAAAAATGTTTTTGAGTACGCTAGAGAACATATGCATTTACAAGCTATGATATATTTTTCGGACCATGGAGAAAATATGGTTCATTATCATGGTACATCTCCCTTCTTCTTTGATATGGTGCATATTCCATTTTTTGTTTATTTATCACCGGAGTATAGAGCTCTTTACCCTGAATTAATGGTACAGCTTAAAAAGCATGCACAAATCGTTTTTACGAATGATTTAATTTTTGATACCGTAGCAGGACTTTTTCAGGCAAAAACTAATTTTTATAATCCGGAGTATGATTTTTCATCACCACAATACTCTCTTACCAAAGAACAAGCATTAACTTTCCATGGTAAAGAGAAAATAAGTGATGATTTGGGTTTCCATATTAATGGCTAAATGAAATTATCTTAAAATTAAGATATAAAGTATATAGAAATCTTATTTTTGGGGAAAATAAAAACACGTACTATTTACACTCTGTGTGTAGCAGGTACGTGTTTTTGTCGGTTTAACTTTTTAGTCTTTTCTCTTTCCGAGGAAATGATCAAAGTGGTGAAGTGCTGCGGTATCTTCATGAGAAGCTGTAAATCCGGAGAGGACATCATGTGCATTAGCTTCTTCTTCTACCTGTTCAGTGATATACCACTGGAGGAATACTTCAGTTTCTAAATCTCCCTCAGCTCTTGCTTTTTTAAACAATGTACGGATGGAATCAGAAATATATTCTTCGTGTTTTAATGCAGCTTCCGCTACGACTACCGGACATTCAAAATGGGTAGTGATAGCATCAATAGCACCGAATTCAGTAGTTCCGTCACGATCTTCAATATAGTCAGAAAGTTTTAATGCATGTTCTCTTTCTTCGTTGTATTGTTTTGTGAGCCAAGCGGCATATCCCGGGAATCCTTCTCTTTTCATATCTTTTGCCATAGACAGATATAAATAAGCAGAATGGAACTCTTTTACTACCTGTTCATTGAGTGCTTTTTCCATAGAAGCAGTTAATTTCATAATACATTCCTCCTTACAACTCCTTGTGTTGTATAAATAGATGGCAATACGGTTTGCCTAGTTTTATTATAACTCTACTTATAAATTATTTATAGAGAGTTTGTATAAAACATGGAGAATTTCCTAGATTTCCTTATTATAGGTTAATAAGTTTTAAAATTTCTTCTTTTGGTTTGTAACCTAAAATTTCTTTTACTACTTTTCCGTCTTTAAATAAAATCATGGTAGGAATGCTCATAATATTAAATTGTGAAGCAAGTTCTTTTTGCTCATCTACATCCACTTTTCCTACTTTTAAAGATGTTATTTGTTCTTCTGCAATTTCAGCAATAACAGGTCCCAATAATCGACAGGGCGGGCACCAAGTTGCCCAAAAATCAACGAGAACCGGTTTTTCAGATTTAAGAACTTCTGTTTCAAAGTTATCTTTAGTAAGTATAATTTCCATGAGTTACCCCCTTATAATCAGTTTTTTCAAAAGAAGAAACTATATCTAAAAAAATCTATATATAGTATAACGCAAAGTAAAAAAATAGCAAGAGAAAATATAAATACACATAATAGGTTAATCCTGCTCTTTATTTGCTACTTGTTTACTTGTATAATAACTATCATGATTGAGTGTTTCCTCCCGACAGGAGGGGAAAGAAGGTTAAAAAATGTATTTGATTGATAGCTATGATGTCATTGTTGTTGGAGCAGGACATGCAGGCTGTGAAGCTGCTTTGGCAGCGGCTCGTATGGGATGCAAGACTTTACTTACGACAATTTCTTTAGATAATGTAGCTATGATGCCCTGCAATCCTGCTATTGGGGGACCGGGGAAAAGTCATTTGGTAAAAGAGCTGGATGCACTGGGCGGTGAAATGGGAATGGCTGCAGATGCAACCGCTATTCAAATGCGCATGTTAAATCGAAGCAAAGGTCCGGCTGTATATGCACTTCGTGCACAGTCTGATAAAGGTGCTTACCATCGTTATATGAAAAAGGTGGTAGAGAATACAGAACATCTGGATTTAAAACAGATGATGATTATAGATGTATTGGAAGAACACGGTCGCATTTGCGGTGTTATATCCGAGTTAGGGGAAGTATACCGTGCCAAAGCGGTTATTCTTTGTACGGGAACCTACTTGGAAAGTGCTATTATTACCGGTGACCATAAGTATAAAGGGGGACCGAGTGGTATGCGTCCCAGTACCGGATTTTCTGAAAATCTTCGTAAGCATGGAATTAAACTTCTGAGATTTAAAACGGGAACACCTTGTCGTGTAGATAAGCGTACTCTTACTTTAGAAAATATGTCATTGGAAGAAGGAGATCCGGATCATCATTCTTTTTCTTTTATGGATGAAGATGTCGATAGAAATCATGCTACTTGTTGGCTGACTTATACAAATGAGACTACGCATAGTATTATTCGTGCTAATTTATCCAGAGCGCCTATGTTTTCCGGGTTGATTGATGGTGTAGGTGCCAGATATTGTCCTTCTATTGAAGATAAAATTGTGCGTTTTGCTGATAAAAAGCAACATCAATTATTTGTTGAACCGGAAGGTATGGAAACAAATGAAATGTATGTACAAGGGATGTCGACCTCCCTTCCTATTGATGTGCAATATGCTTTTTTACGTACAATTCCCGGTCTTGAAAATGTACAAATTATGCGTGCTGCTTATGCGATTGAATATGATTTACTCGATCCGTTACAGTTATATCCGACTTTGGAATTAAAATCTCTTCCTGGGCTATATTCTGCAGGACAATCTAACGGTACTTCCGGTTATGAAGAGGCTGCAGCCCAAGGGCTTATGGCAGGTATTAATGCAGCATTAAAGATTCAAGGGAAAGAACCGTTTATTTTAGCTCGTCATGAAGCATATATCGGTTCTCTTATTGATGACTTGGTTACAAGAGGTACGAATGAACCTTATCGCATGATGACAAGTCGTAGTGAGTATCGATTGATTCTTCGTCAAGATAACGCAGATCTTAGGCTTACAGAAAAAGGATATCAAATTGGGTTGGTTACAGAAGAGAGATATCAACGTTTTTTGGAAAGACAGGCAAGACTGGAAGAAGCACTTACTTATATTCGTACAAAGCGATTTACCCCTACGCAAACAACTAATGACGCATTAAAGTCGGCTAATTCAGCACCTATTACGACAGGTATTGGCGCAGATCAAATATTAAAACGTCCGGAAATGACTTATGAAAAAATGGTTACATTTTTAGGTTGCACACCGTTTAGTTTAGATGCTACAGAAGAAATGGAAATTATTGTTAAGTATGAAGGGTATATTGCACGGCAAGAAAAAGCGATTACCAAAGCCGCACGTATGGAGAATGAAAAAATTCCGCGAGATATTGACTACTTACATATAGAAGGTATTACAATAGAAGCTAGACAAAAATTAGATAAAATACGTCCGTTATCTTTAGGGCAAGCAGCTCGTATATCCGGTGTATCACCGGCTGATATGACAGTACTTATGGTGTATTTAAAGCAACGTAAGGGAGTTTCTAAATGACAGCGCAAGATATAGTAAAGTCCTTTGCATTTATAAGTTTGGAAAGAGCAGAGTTACTTATAAAGTATAATGACTTAGTTATGGAAAAAAACAAGGTCATGAATCTTACCGGTATTAAAGATTTACAAGAAAGTATGATAAAAAATATATATGACTCTTTGACTGTATATGACAAAAAATATTTTCCCGAACAAGGGCGAATACTTGATTTAGGTACAGGAGCAGGATTTCCGGGTGTTGTTTTAGCGATTTTGCGACCGGATATGCAGGTCGTATTAATGGATGCGATTAGAAAAAAGCTTTCTTTTATACAAGAAGCGGTAGAGTTATTATGTCTTAGAAATGTAGAGGTTGTACATAGCCGTGCCGAAGATGCAGCTATACAGCCCGTTTATCGAGATGCATTTGATGTAGTTACTGCCAGAGCGGTAAAATCTTTACCCGTAATTTCTGAATGGGCATTGCCTTTTGTAAAAAAAGGCGGTTTTTTTGCAGCGATGAAAGGTCCGGGAGCAGAAACGGAATTGGGAGAGTCACAATCGATTTTACATTGTATGCATGCGTCTGTAGATGCTGTTAAAGAGTTAACATTACCATCCGGAGAGCAACGAGCTATTCTCTATATTAAGAAAAATGGGGTTACACCTACACGATTTCCTAGAAAAGCAGGGGAAGCGGAACGCCATCCTATCAAGTAAATAGTATAAAAGCTGTAATGAGAGAAATTTTTCATTGCAGCTTTTTATATCATGTATAATAAAAACAAATAATTTTATGGATGGAGAACATCATGAAAGTACAGCAGACTGTAGAAATACAACAACGATGCCAAGAATTATGGGAACATTTTTTGATTGCAAGTATATGCAATGATCTTTTGTTAGGAGCCGTTTCCGATCATCTTTATTTAGAGAATATGGAAACACTTGTAGAAAGTGTTGATAAGAAAGAAAAATTAGAATACTTAATTGATGCAATAACAGCTTGTGGGTTTGGCGAAGATATTCGTGAGGTAGCTTATCAGCTTTATGAGGGGGAAAATCCAATTGCACCTTATAATGAATTAACTTCTATATGGAACCCGGAAGATTTCATGGAGGAAGTTTTTGATAAAATTTCAAAACATATCCACTATTATTCTTATGAGTCTATTACCGATAATCCTTATTATAAAAATGTGAAATTAGATACAACAACTTGTGGGGCAATTACTCTTTCTACCAAAGATACCTTGCCGTATGAGTTTTTTCAGGCATACTACCAAACATATGATAAAAGCAATCCGTTCTTTTACGCAAAATTAGGTTTTTTTGATAGAAAGATATATTTTCCAGCTCTTTTAGAAAATGGGAATGTGTGGATGAGTGTAGTTGTGAGTGAAATTGAGTCCATGCAAAAGGATATAGACTTGGCACATGGTAAGGTGATTACATATGGATTGGGACTTGGCTATTATGCATTTATGGTAGCGGCAAAAGAAAATGTAGAAAGTGTCACCATTATCGAAAAAAATCCGGATGTAATTTCTTTATTTAAAGATAAAATATTAATTCAATTTCCACATAAAGATAAGATTCACATTATAGAAGCCGATGCATTGGAGTTCGTAAAGCAGCAGAAAGATGGCGAATATGATATTGCTTTTAGTGATTTTTGGGGCGGCTATTATGATGGGGTATCTTTATATATGCAATTTATGCCGTTAACAGCAAGATTTCATAAAACAATACATACTTATTGGATTGAGAGTTGTTTTATGGAATATTTCTTTAGACCGGTAGTTATGAAAGTATTAATGAAATTGATAGAAGGAAAAGAAGTAGAATTACCTGTTCGTCAATATGAGGTGGAACAAATACAAGTTGCTTTTGAAAAATATCTTTTAAAAGAGGAGATAATCATTCATTCTGCAGCAGATATAGATGCTCTTTTATCGCCGACAAACATGATTTTATTGATGCGTTCTTTTGCAATTTCTTATCAAAAACAATTCCAAAATTAAGTACTTAAAATAAGCTTATATTAAGGGACTATATGCTATAATTAGTGAAGTTAAGCATTTTAAACTTTCTTTTAAATAGAGGGTTTTTATAAGAATTTATGTTTTCTAGTCGATATGACTTAGGGGCTATTATGAAAAATTCAGAAATTCAATCTACACGAAATCGTTATCGGAGAGCGGTACGAGATAAAAAGCCTTTATGGAAAAAATTAATTACTGCACTTCTTATTATTTGTGTAATTTGTTTTACAGGTGCAGGTGCCGGATTTTTATTATCTGTAACAGGTACTTTACCGGATGTGAGTCAAAACTTCCGTCCGGAAATATCTTCACAAATTTTTGATTGTAATGGGAAATTAATTACTACAGTACATGCAGAACAGAATCGATTGCCGGTCAGTATTGATGAAATTCCTGAAAATCTGCAAAACGGATTTATTGCAGCAGAAGATGTGCGTTTTTATCAACATCATGGTATTGACCCGCGTGGGATTTTACGAGCGATATATAAGAATATCATATCCGGTAATTCAACAGGACAAGGCGGGTCAACTATTACACAGCAGTTAGCACGTAATGCATTCTTGTCACAAGATCAGACTATTAAGAGAAAACTTTTAGAAGCAGTTCTTGCTATAGAAATTGAAAATAAATATACGAAAAAAGAAATTCTTGAAATGTATATTAATCAAATTTATTTTGGACAAGGTGCTTATGGGGCACAAACTGCTTCACATATTTATTTTGGTAAAGATGTTAAAGATTTAAACTTAGCACAGTGTGCATTATTGGCGGGACTCCCTAATAGTCCTAATTACTATTCTCCGTTTAGAAGCTTGGAAGCGGCCAAATATAGACAAGGGTTAGTATTGGATCAAATGGCTAAATATGGATATATTACTCCTGAACAAGCTGAAGAAGCTAAGAATGCCGATTTAGGTTTGATGCAGCCAAACTCTAATGAAAGTAATAATTTTGCGTCTTATTTTGTTTCTTATGTTATTCAAACAATCAGTGATAAATATGATTCCGATGTTGTTTATAAAGAGGGGTTAAAGATTTATACGACATTGGACTTGGATATGCAAAAAGAAGCAGAAGCAGCGGTTAAACAGGGGCTTCCTGCAGGGGATAAAGACGCTAATGGATTAACACAACCTCAAGGGGCTTTAATTACTATTGAAGCTAAAACAGGTAATGTGAAAGCTATGGTTGGTGGACGTGGTGAAGATCAGTTTAATCGTGCGGTGCAAATGTATCGTCAACCGGGATCTGCATTTAAACCTTTTACTTATGTAACTGCATTGGAAGCGGGAATGAGTCCTTTATCTATGTTGGGGAATGAAAGAGTAACTTTTGGTGGTTGGTCCCCTAAGAACTATGCAGGGACTACAAGTGCTCCGGTAACAATGACAGAAGCATTGGTACACTCTTTAAATATTCCAACTGTCAATTTGGCAAATAAGGTGGGTATGTCAAATGTATTAGAAACCGCTAAAAAATGTGGAATTTCCAGTCTTGTAGAAAGTGGTCCTTATAATGATGGTAATTTAGCATCTGCACTTGGCGGTCTTACTAAAGGCGTTTCTTTATGGGATATGGCAAAAGCTTATAGTGTTTTTGCAAATAATGGAAAATTGGTACAACCACGAGTTATTCTTCGAGTAGAAGATCGCAATGGTAATGTATTGGAGGATCATAACGAAACACCCAAAGAGGAACGTGTATTAGAGGAGACAGCGGTACAACGTTTGAATGCTATGTTAGAGCAAGTAGTTCTTCGTGGAACCGGTGGCGGAGCTTATATTGGCACTGCTATGGCAGGTAAGACAGGAACTACCGATCAAGAGCATGATGCGTGGTTTGTCGGATATACACCGGAGTTGGTAACTGCAGTATGGATTGGTGATGATACGGGTACGGATGCCGGTTATACCGGAGGTACTATACCTGCTACTATTTGGAGAGATTTTATGGGGCAAGTTGTTTCCCGAATGGGGAGTGGTAATTTTGATATTCCACCATCTATCAGAAATGAAATAGGCAGGTCACAAGCTGAAACTGAGAAGGAAAATAAAGATAAAAAAGATAAGAGCAAAGAGAAGGATAATAAGAAAGACTCCTCTGAAGATAAGAATAAGAAAGAGTCTTTAGCAGATAAAGCGAATAACTCTGCTGAAAAAGTAGGGAAGACATTGTTGGATAAAGTGGCGGGACAGTCTGTTGAAGAATAGTAAAATGAGGCGTATCTGTTTATGATACGTCTCATTTTTATTTTGTGATAGTCAACTTATAAAAGATACCGATGGCATTCTATTTATCTTTTGGGAGTACACATAAAAAATATATAATAAGCATACTCTTTTTTAAAAATAAAACACGTAATATACAATAATTAATTGTATAAGTATTGTCATAATGAGTACAATCTTTTTAAAAGGTACTAAATAGATAAATAAATACCAGTTTCAATAATATAAATGCATAATATGATAACTAAAACAGATTTGACAGTCTAAATGCTGTGGTATACCATAATTAGTATAGAAAAGATAAACGTGTATACTTTATGCATGTACAATCGTCAGTAGTCATATGTTCTAGGAGGATTATGATGGACAAAAGAGAAAACGAATATGTATTGTGGTTTGATGAGTTGCGTAGAGCCGATGTAGGTTTAGTTGGAGGGAAATCTTCTTCTTTAGGTGAACTTACTAGTGAAACAAAAGTACCGGTTCCTTATGGATACGCTACCACCGCTAACGCATACCGTTATTTTATGGATGTGACAGGTCAAAATCATAAGATTCATGAGCTTCTTGAAGGACTTAATGACGTGGAAGACAGTGTGGAGTTGCATGATGTATGCACACGCATTCGTGAAAGTATCATGGGTGCAGAAATGCCAAAGGATTTAGCGGATGCTATTGCAGCTGCTTATGAAGAATTAGCAAAAAAAGTAGGAGAACACAATCCTTTTGTTGCAGTTCGTTCCAGTGCAACGGCTGAAGATCTTCCTGATGCATCTTTTGCAGGGCAGCAAGATACTTACTTAAATGTGCATGGAAAAGAAGAAGTAATTCGTAAGGTAAAAGAATGTTATGCATCTACCTTTACAGATCGTGCAGTTTATTATCGTGCAAAACAAGGTTATGACCATGAAAACGTAGCTTTATCAGCAGCTATTCAAATGATGGCGGACGCTAAAGCAGCAGGTGTTATGTTTACTGTAAACCTTGCAACCGGTGAGGATGATTGCATTATGGTAGAAGGTTCTTGGGGGTTAGGTGAATTTGTAGTACAGGGAACTGTTACACCGGATAATTTCGTTATCAACAAGAGTGACTTAAGCATTCGTTCCAAGCAAATTAATGATAAAGCAGTAGAATTAGTACGTCTTCCCAATGGTGGTGTAGAAGAGCGTAAAGTTTCTGACGAGCTAGCAAGAACGCAGGTTATTACTGATGAACAGTTGGCAGAATTAGCCGGATATGCTCGTGCTATTGAAAAGCACTATGGTTGCTATATGGATATGGAATGGGCTGTTGATCATAAAAACAGAATCTGGATTTTACAAGCACGTCCGGAAACTGTATGGTCCAGAAGAAATAAAGATACAAAGGAAGAAAAGAAAGTGAATATTACAACAGATCATAAGGTACTTGTTAAGGGACTTCCTGCCTCTCCCGGTTTAGTAGCAGGTAAAGTACATGTTATTACTAATCCGGAAGATATTGAAAAGTTTAAGAAGGGTGAAATTCTTGTAACTCCGATGACATCTCCGGACTGGGTTCCTGCAATGAAGAAAGCGGTAGCTATTATTACTGATGCAGGAGGAATGACTTGTCATGCATCTATTGTATCTCGTGAATTAGGAATTCCTTGCGTAGTAGGTACTAAGAGCCGCAGTGTGGAAGCTACATTAACTTTAAAAGATGGACAGGATGTAACCGTAGATGCACAAAACGGTATTATTTATGATGGTATCGTTGAAGATATGATTAAGAAAGAGGATACACAGGCTGCAGGACAGGCAGTAGTAGCAGAATATTTTGCACCAACCGGTACCGGAGTTATGATGAATTTAGGTGATCCGGATTTAGCTGCCAAGTATGCAAACCTTCCTTGCGACGGTATTGGATTAATGCGTGAAGAATTTATTTGGACTACTTTTATTCATGAACATCCACTGTATTTAATTGAAACAGGTCGTGCAGATAAAGTAATTGATATGTTGGCAGAAGGTATTTCTAAAGTTTGCCGTGCTATGAATCCAAGACCGGTAGTGCTTCGTTTCTCTGACTTCAAGTCCGGAGAATATAGAAATCTTAAAGGCGGGGATAAGTACGAACCTTTGGAAGAAGCGGATTTGCTTGGTTGGAGAGGTGCTTCTCGTTATTATGATCCAAAATATACCGAAGCTTTCCGTTTGGAATTAAAAGCAGTACGTAAAGTACGCGAAGAATTTGGGCTTAAGAATTTAAATTGTATGATTCCGTTCTGCCGTACTGTTAAGGAAGCGGAATTGGTTACAGATATTATGAGAGAAGAAGGATTGGAACGTGGTCCGGACTTCAAACTCTATTTGATGGCAGAACTTCCGGCAAATATTATTTTGGCAGATCAGTTTAATAAATTTGTCGATGGATACTCTATAGGTTCTAATGATTTGACCATGTTGATTCTTGGTTGTGATAGAAATAACGATACGGTTGCTAAGCTGTTTGATGAAAGAAATTTGGCAATTAAGAGAGCTGTTCGTCATTTAATTGAAACGGCACATAAAGATGGTAAGACTGTATCTATTTGTGGACAAGCTCCATCCGTATATCCGGAATTTACTGAATTTTTAATTAAGAGCGGCATTGATTATGTGTCTGTAAATCCGGATATGGTTAAGGTTACCAAGAGAAATGTGGCACGTTTTGAACAAAGACTTATGCTTGATGCTGCTACCGGTCGTGGAAAAGTGGAAGTAGAAGATTACAATTGGTAATAACATATATACTTACGAGGTAAGGATAAAGCGGAACTGTATCTACAGTTCCGGCTTTGTCGTAAATTAATAGCTCCTTATATGGGGCTACAGAAAGTGAGATGAGTAGTTTGAGGCTTACTGAGAGACAGAAGGAAATTACGGCTATTGTGCGTGAAAATGGCCCCATTACAGGAGAACAGATTGCAGAAAGACTTCATGTAACCAGAAGTGCACTTCGTGGAGACTTGGCAGTGTTATTATCCGGTGAAGTTATTGCGGCACGACGTCGTCTTGGGTATTATTATCTGGGCGGCGGAGAAGATCCGGCAGCTATGGAAATCAGAAAGTGTATTGTGGAAGACTGTATGTCAAGTCCTGCTATTGTTTCTGTAACAGCAAGTGCTTATGATGCAGCGGTACTTCTTTTTACACAAGATATAGGAACTGTCTTTGTTGGAACTAAAGAGGATGTATTAGGTGTAGTATCTCGTAAGGATCTTCTTAAGGCAGCTATGGGAAGAGAAAATTTACAGAGTATGCCTATTTCCATGGTGATGACATCCAAGTCGAAAATGATTTTTGCGGAACCTAAGGATAGCATGGTGGATGTTGCTAAGAAGTTAATTGATTATGAAATTGACTGTTTACCGGTTATTACCATAGAGGATGAAGGCGGTAGCAAGAAATATGTACTTCATGGACGCTTATCTAAGACAAATATTACCAGGTTGTTCTTGGAATTAGGTAAAGGTAAAGATAAATAATGAATGAGCCAAAAATGATCTATGTAGTATCCGATTCTTTAGGAGAAACAGCCGAAAGCGTAGCCAAAGCGACTATTAGTCAGTTTGATGAAAGTCATTTGGATATTATTAGAGTACCTTTTGTAAGGCATGTAGAGCAGATTCAGAATATTGTAAATGAAGCAGCAACTAATAACGGTGTAGTATGTCATACTTTGGTATCGGAAGAGCTTCGCGCGGAATTTGAAAGAGCAGCAACGGAAAAGCAAGTTAAATATGTAGATCTTTTAGGTCCTATGCTGGATATGTTATCTCAAGTAACACAAACTAAACCTAGGATGAAACCGGGCATTATTCATAAGTTGGATCAAGAATACTTTAAAAAGGTTGGAGCGATTGAGTTTGCCGTTAAATATGATGATGGAAAAAATCCGGTGGGATTTAAGCAGGCCGATATAGTTCTTATCGGGGTATCTCGCACTTCTAAGACTCCATTATCAATGTATTTAGCACATAAAGCTTACAAAGTGGCAAACTTACCTCTTGTTCCGGAACTACCTCTTCCTAAGGAAATTTTTGAAGTACCGCCTTACAAGTTAATAGGGCTTATTATCGATCCGTTTAAATTAAACTCTATTCGAACAGAAAGAATTAAGGCATTAGGGTTTAACGGGTCGGCTAATTATACGGATATTTCTCGTATTGAGGAAGAATTGTTATATGCTAAATCTGTAATGCGTCATTTACATTGTGCTGTGTTAGATGTATCTAATAAGGCGATTGAAGAAACGGCTTCTCGTATTATGGAAATTATGGAAAGAAATAAACAAATTTATGGGGAGCGTTATTAAAAAGAAAAGATAAGTTGATAGGAAATGCAATATATCATTAGGGGCAATAATGCAAGATATTATCGAAATATATTGACATTCTATTAATCTTTTTATATAATAAATTGAAAACTATCGATTTAAGAACGATTATCTAAAACAAAAGGGAGAATGGCGATGGCTGATACTTTATTTTATAAAGATTATGCGGTTATTTTTAAAGCATTATCTGATGAAACAAGATTATGTATTGTAGACATGTTATCTTGTAATGAAATGTCTGCAGGGGATATTCTTAGTAACTTTACTTTATCTCAATCTACTTTAAGTTATCATATGAAGATTTTAATTGAAGCTAAAGTTGTTAATGCACGTCGTGAAGGTTTATGGACAAAGTATTCTATTAATGAAGAAACATTTGAAGAGTTACTTGCCTTTATTCCTAAGCTTTATCGACTAAAAGATAAATGCATCTGTCGTTATGTAAAATATAGTAAAGATGAAAAAGCTAACGGCCAGGATGGAAAAGATATTTTTGGCAATTAAAAAACTGCGCCTGAGAGCGCAGTTTTTTTATCTATATAAATTTATGTAAAGATAACAATACTTTCGGGTATTGAGAAAGGAGAGTTATGAATATTCGTGAACGTTCAGAACAAGTAGAAAAACAATTATTAATAAAAGAAGCTGCACTTGCTTGCAATGCGAAAAGAGATTATCCGGAAGAGCCTTGTCCTATTCGTACTGCTTTCCAACGAGATAGAGATAGAATTTTACATAGTAATTCTTTTCGTAGAATGAAACATAAAACACAGGTATATATAGCGCCCAAGGGGGATCATTACCGAACAAGAATGACGCATACGTTAGAGGTTGCACAAATTGGAAGAACTATTGCAAGGGCTCTTTCTTTGAATGAAGATCTTACAGAAGCTATTGCATTTGGTCATGATATGGGGCACACACCTTTTGGTCATGTTGGCGAATCGGCACTTAATGATATTTGTGGGCATTTTAAACACAATGAACAAGGTGTACGTATTGTAGAACACTTAGAGAAAAATGGGCAAGGTCTTAATTTAACAAACGAAGTAAGAGATGGTATTTTGCATCATACAGGAAATATTCAGGCATATACTTGGGAAGGTCGCTTAATAAAATATGCAGATCGAATTGCTTATCTTTGTCATGATTTTGATGATGCAGAACGCTCTAATATATTAACAGCTAAAGATTTACCAGTAGAGGTTCGAGAGTTGTTCGGTATGACACATTCGGATATGATTACTGCCATGGTTATGGATTTAATTACGTATTCCTTAGATAAACACACCTTATCTATGTCGCCTACCGGAGAAAAAACTCTTTTACAGTTTAGAAAATTTATGTTTGAGAATGTGTATATTGCACCAATTATGGTTCCTGACAGAGAACGCGGATATCATGTAGTTACACAATTGTATTCTTATTTCATAAAACATTCAGAAAAACTTCCTGAGAAATTTCTTCGTTTAGCAAAGGATACAAGTCAAGCAGTTACCGATTATATTTCAGGATTAACGGATAATAGAGCTATTTCATTATATCAAGAGATTTATGTTCCTCGTTATTGGAATTTTTAGAAGAATGAATCATGATGAAAAAACAACGTTCTTGGATTATGCATGTTGATATGGATGCGTTTTATGCATCGGTAGAACAACGTGATAATCCTGATTATCGAGGAAAACCTGTAATCGTAGGGGGGAACACTAAACGGAGTGTGGTCGCAACGGCATCTTATGAAGCACGTAAGTTTGGTGTGCATTCAGCTATGTCTATCATGCTTGCCAGGCGTAAATGTCCAACAGGAATTTTTGTGACACCGAGATTTACAGTATATAAGAAAATATCCAAAGAAATTCATGAAATCATGTTACATTATGCAGAAACGATAGAACCTCTTTCTTTAGATGAAGCTTTTATGGATATTTCAGGAATGGGGAGTCAATATAAGACTTTAGATAATATAGGAACGGCTATTAAAAAAGAAATTAAAGAAAAAGTGGGATTGATAGCTTCTGTCGGTATTGCTCCTAATAAATTTTTGGCAAAGATGGCAAGCGATTTAGCTAAACCGGATGGACTGTATATTATTCCATATGGAAAAGAAGCTTCTACCTTAAAATTATTACCCGTAAGAAAATTATGGGGAGTAGGTCATATTACGGAGAAGAAATTATTGCAGTCCGGATTTAAAACGATTGGAGATATACAACAAGTCGATATTACAAAACTCGCTAAAATAGTTGGTAACCAGGCTAAGCGATTAAAAAACTTATCGCTGGGAATAGATCATCGTCCTATTGTACCCAAAAGAATTATTAAATCTATCAGTGACGAGTCTACTTATGAAACGGATTTAAATGATATTCATGAAATATCCAAACAAATTTCACTACATAGTGATATAGTGGCTAAACGATTAAGAGCGCATAACTTATCGGCAGCTACAATTACGTTGAAAATTAAATTTGCATCTTTTAAAAGCATTTCACGTTCCATGTCTTTGATAGATCCGACCTGTCTTGCATCTGAAATTGATATGGTAGCACAGAAATTATTACAACGAATGGCAATAAAAGAGGGCGTAAGGCTTATTGGTGTTACAGGAAGTCATTTAACGAAAACTATGGAAATGATGAACCTGTTTTCCGATCGTAAAGAACGCTATAATAAGGTGGCTTCTGTTGTGGATGAGATACAACACAAATATGGAGAGATGGCTATACGTAGAGGTATTTGGCTCGAGGATGAGAGCCACTCCAAGAAGAAAAAGAAAGAAGATTCATAAAGATATTCTTATAGGATTGTGTTATAGTGAATGATAAATGGTATGTGAGGAGGAATTTATCACTATGGAGAATAACGGACCCCTATGGCCCGAATTATTGATTTTATTTTTGCTTATTTTAGGGAATGCAGTATGTTCATTAGCTGAAATTTCTATTGTTGGTGCCAGAAAAACGAAGTTAACGGAAATGGCAGAAGAGGGCAATAAAAAAGCAGAATTGGCTCTTCATATGGCACAACATACAGAAGAGTTGTTTTCTACTATTCAAGTAGGAATTACTACGATCGGTATTTTAACAGGTATGTTTTCCGGTGCTTCCTTAGCAGGTCCCATGGCAAATGTACTTAGAAAGACTCCTTTGTTAGCTGACTATGCAGAGGGATTGTCTTTATTTATTGTTATGGCATTAGTTACCTATGTATCTTTGATTATAGGAGAATTGGTACCAAAGTGGATTGCTATTGCACAGCCGGAAAAAGTAGCTTGTTTAGTGGCAGGTCCTATGTTATGGACAGCTCGTATATTTAGACCGATTATATCTTTTTGTACTTGGTCTACTAAGCATGTAGTTTCTGCTATGGGAATTCATATGGAGCGTGAAAAGTCTGTATCGGAAGAAGAAATTATGGTTTTATTACAACAAGGTGCACGCCTTGGGACTTTTGATAAAGAAGAGCCGGAAATTATCGATCGTGTATTTCAGATGAATGATTTAACAGCAGCGGATTGTATGACTCCTCGCAGTGTGTTTTATTGGGTGGATATAGACGAATCTGATGAAGTGATTTGGAAAATGGTAGAGCAAAGTGAACATTACAGACTGCCTGTAGGCAAAGGCTCCTTAGATGAATTTTCCGGTCTTATCGGGACAACGGATGTATTACTTGATCAACATCAAACACAAGGTAGGCAAAGTATAAAGGAATCTATAAAAAAATGTTTATATACTCCGGTTTTAATTCCTGAGACACTTACTTTAGACAAAATCCTTTCTACTTTTAAAGAAAAAGGGACTCACGAAGCTATTGTCATTGATGAATATGGTATATTAACAGGAATGGTTACTCTTCATGACGTATTAGAACAACTTTTAGGAAATATGCCTGGGAATCAAGAAGATGTAGCAGAGGAGAAAAATAAAATCGTTCCCTATGCGGAAGATACTTGGCTAGTGGAAGGTCTTTGTACAATCGATGATTTTAGAAACTATTTTTCAATAGAAGAAGAGTTACCCGGAGAAGCAAAAGATTACTATAAAACTGTAGGAGGATTTGTAACATATCGTTTTGGATATATTCCTAAAGAAACAGAAAAAACAAGTTTTGGAGAGTTTATTTTTGAAGTAATAGATTGTGATAATCGTAGAATAGATAAGGTACTTGTTACAAGAAATAAAAGAGACGTTATATAACGTCTCTTTTTTGATATGGCAGTTTACAGTCGTAGTAAACTGAGGTTTGGTATAATAAAAAATAAATGAATTATCGATGAATATCTTTAATATATAAGTAATAACAGATGCTTATGCATAGGAGGCATTATGAAATTTATACATACCGCGGATTGGCATTTGGGAAAACTGTTTTATGGAGGATATCTTACTGAAGAACAAGAATGGATATTAAAAGAGCAATTTATCCCTCTTGTAGATGAAGAAAAACCGGATGTTATTTTATTAGCCGGGGATGTATATGATAGATCTGTTCCTCCTGCAGAAGCAGTAGATTTATTTAATGAAATAGTATATGAAATTTGTGATAAAAGAAAAATTCCAATGATTGTTATTTCCGGCAATCATGACAGTGCAGAACGCTTATCTTTTGCATCTCATCTTTTACGTAAACAGGGACTTTATATATGCGGAGAACTGGGAATAACTACGAGCCCTATTGTTTTAAAAGATACATGGGGAGATGTAATTTTTGTTCCACTTCCTTATGCGGAACCTAGTGTGATTCGTCATTATTTGCAATGTGATGCTATTCGAGATCATGATAGTGCGGAGCGGGCTTTATCAGAAAGTATATTAGCAACATTACCTCAGCATTCTCGTAAGATTGCTATTGCACATGAATACGTAGCAGGTGGATTGGCAAGTGATTCAGAAAGACCTTTAGATATCGGAGGTACGGAACAAATTCAAGCAGATATTTTTAAAGACTATAATTATACTGCATTGGGACATTTGCATGCTCCACAGAAAGCGGGGTCAGATGTTATTCGTTATAGTGGGAGTTTATTGAAATATTCTTTTAGTGAAGTAAAGCAGAAAAAAGGTATTATTGTTGGAGAAATTAATGGAGAAGGGCAGGTAACTACTCGTTTTATACCATTAAAACCAAGACATAATGTAAGAATTATTACCGGTACTTTTGCAGAATTAATGCAACAAGAAGATTTATATAATGATGATTTTATTCGTGCTGACTTGATGGATGAAAATCCTGTTATTGATGCGATGGCTCGATTGCGCACACGTTATCCACATATTATGGCATTAACCAGTAGAAGATTAACTAAAGAGGATAGTGGGGAGCGTCATCTTGATTTGCATAAAAAAGTTAGTGAACTGGATATGATAGAAATTTTTATGGAAGAGTTTAGAAATAGAAAATTAAATGATGAGGAAAAAAAGTATATTCAACATATATTAGAGGAAATTAAAGAAGAGGCGACCCCATGAGACCGATAAAATTAACTATGAGCGCTTTTGGTCCCTATGCTGATTTACAAGAGCTTGATTTTACTACGTTAGGAAATCATATGCTATTTTTGATTTGTGGACCTACAGGTGCAGGAAAATCCACTATTTTAGATGCTATGTGCTATGCCTTATATGGAAGAACGAGTGGTGAAATGCGAACTGGAGAAAGTATGCGTTCTTCCCATGCAACTCTTGAGCGAGAAACCTATGTAGAGTTTGATTTTTGTTTGGGGGATAAGTATTATCGTGTACATCGAAGCCCTACACAACAGGCAAAACGAAAACGTGGAGATACTGATAAACCGGTAGAAAAAGCTGGTAAAGCACTTTTTAATGAGATTGATAACAAAGGGAATGTTATTCGAAACATAACAACTAAGGGTGTAGAAAAAGCGGTGGAAGATTTATTGGGAATCGGATTTGACCAATTTCGACAAATTATTCTTTTACCGCAAGGAGATTTCAAAGATTTATTGTTGGCAGGTTCCAGTCAACGGCAAGAAATTATGCAGAAATTATTTGGAACTTACAGATATGGGTTAATTGAGCAAAAATTAAAAAGAATGGTCTTGGATTTAGAGCATGAAGTAACAGGAATGAGAGAACGAATTGCAACTCTTTTGACTACACAGGAATTTGCAAGTACAGAAGCGTTAAAACAATGTATTATCCAAGATGCGGCGTTAGAAAAAGAAAAAAGAAAAAAATGGAAAGAGTTGGAGCAAAAACAAAAGCTTTTCCAAGAGTCTTATAGTAAGGTGGTTGCACTTAATGATGCTTTTTCTCGATTATCTATAGCAAAAGAATCTTTGTCCGGATTGGAGTCAAAGCATAAAGAGATGCAGCAGAAAACCATTGAACTGGATAAAATTAAAGCTGCAGAACGGTTAGCACCTACTCGAAATGCTTTAGTAGAACTTTTTAAAAATCGATTGGATAAAAAGAAAGCTATAGAGAAGGGGATAAATCAATTTGAAATTATAGCAAAAAGAAAGGAAGAAGCAGAGCTTGCTTTTGATGCTATACAAAAAGATAAGGAAAAACAGGAAGAAATGGCAAAAAAACTTACCATTCTGACTACTTTAAAACCGGAAGTTGAAAAATTTGAGGAAATTACAGGAGCTTTAGCGAAGGCAAAACAAGAATGGGAACAAGCACAGTTAACTTATCAAAAATTAGATGATGTGTATAAAACGGCAGAAGAGAAAGTAAGGTTGACTCGAAATATTGCAGAAGCTTTAGCAGAAAAATTTACTCATAATCAAGCCTCTTTTTTGGCAAATACATTAGAAGATGGAAAACCTTGTCCGGTATGTGGTTCTTTAGTACATCCCAAACCGTCTGCTTATAGAGAAGAATCCATTACAAAAGAAGATGTAAAGCAAGCTAAAAAACAAGCGGTAGATGCGGAACAGATGGCAAAAGAAGCGAGAGGAAAGCATGAAGAGTACCGAAATAAAGAATTTCTTTTGAAAAAAGATACCTATGTGAGGACAGAAAGTCTCTGGGCTGAATTGCATAGAAAGATTCCGCAAGAATTTAAACAATTAAAAGTACTTAATAAAAAAATACAAGAGTTGGATTCTATCTGTAATTCTTATGAAAAACAACGACATCAAATAGAAACTTTGCTTAATGAATCTAAACAAGAGTTTGAGAAACAAAAAGCGTGTTTACAGATATTAAAAAATGATTTATCTGTACTTAATAATACCTATGAGAATTCTTATTCCGACTTTAAGAAAAAAATTAGGGAAGAAGGTTTTTCTGATGAAAAAGAACAGCAGAGATATAATCAGAGAATTCCTCAAATTAAAGAGTTAACAGAAGAGTTAACTGCTTATGAAGCGGATATAAAGTCTGCAAAACAAATTATTGAAAATGAGAGTAAAAGAATTGCCGGAGAGAAAAAGCCGGATATAGAGGCATGGAATAAACAAAGAGATACATTAGATGGTAAAACGAAAACGGTTTTATCAGAATTAACTAGATTGGAAGAACAATATAAGACACGTAAAAAGACTTTAGAAGAAATTGAAAAACTTGAAACATTAGGAGCGGAGAAAGAAAAGAAACATGCAGTTATAGGAGGTTTACATATGGTTATTCGAGGAACGGAGACTGGTGTAAATCTTGAAAGATTTGTTCTTGGTGCCTTGTTGGATGATGTAACTCGTAAAGCAGATGTAAGGCTTTCTGTCATGAGTGGAGGTCGTTACCAGCTGCAACGTGCTCGTGGTGAAAGAGTGGATGCCAGAAAAACGGGAGGATTGGATTTAGAAGTTATGGATAGTTATACCGGAAAGTCTAGAGTAGCTTCTACTCTTTCCGGAGGAGAAACTTTCTTAGCTTCTCTATCTTTGGCACTTGGATTGGCAGATGTAGTACAAGAGTACGCCGGTGGAGTCCATTTAGATTCTATGTTCATAGATGAAGGGTTTGGCAGTCTTGATCAAGAAACCTTAGATTTAGCCATGAAAACTTTAATTGCAATGCAAGGGCAAAACCGTATGATTGGGATTATTTCTCATGTATCAGAGTTAGAAGAAAGAATTACTACTCGTTTACGTATAGAAAAAACGCAGCGGGGAAGTATTGCAGCATTTGAAATAGATGGATAATAAAAAGGAAGCTATAGCTGTTTTTCTATAGCTTCCTTTTTAGATAAATAAATTATATTTCACTGGAGACTTTTAATAAGAAATAATTTTTCTTACCTTTTTTTACAATAATATGTTTTCCGTTTGTGTTAGGATGTGCGGTAATGGTTGCTTCAATATCTGTAATTTTTTCTCCATTGATGCGAATAGCTCCGTTAGAAACGTCTTCTCTTGCCTGACGTTTTGATTTAATAACTTTACCACTTACTAATGCTTCTACAATATTCATTGGAACACTGTGTAAAGTACCTCCCTTGGTATTGCGGAAAGCTCCTTCAATTTCTGCTGCACTTAATTCCTGTACATTGCCGCTAAAGAGTGCTTCTGTAACTCGAAGTGCTTCATTAAGTCCTTCTTGTCCATGAACGAAACGGGTTACTTCTTCAGCTAATTTCCTTTGTGCTTCACGTTTTTCCGGATGAGTATTTACTTCTTCTTCTAAGGCATTAATTTCTTCTTGAGAGAGGAAAGTAAAATATTTAAGATATTTTACTACATCACGGTCATCTTGGTTAAACCAGAATTGGTAGAATTCATAGGGGGATGTCTTTTGTGGATCCAGCCACACGGCACCGCCTGCTGTTTTACCGAACTTGGTTCCATCTGCCTTGAGCATTAATGGAATGGTAAGTCCATATACCGGAGCATCTGAACCGTCAATAGTATGAATCATATCAATACCGGCAGTAATATTTCCCCACTGATCTGCTCCTCCTATTTGGAGTTGCACCTTATAAGTGTTATATAAATGTTTAAAATCGATTGATTGAAGGATTTGATAGGAGAATTCTGTAAAAGAGATCCCTGTTTCTAAGCGGCTGGCTACGACTTCTTTTGCTAGCATTTTATTAATATTAAAATACTTGCCATAATCTCTAAGGAAGTCTAGTAAGTTAATTTCAGATAGCCAATCATAGTTATTAACAAAAGTAATATTTTCTTCTCCACCGAAAAGGTGTGTTAACTGTTTAGTTAAGTATTCTACATTATGTTGCACCTTATCCATCGTTTGAAGAACACGTTCTGTTTTGCGTCCGCTTGGATCACCAATACTTCCGGTACCTCCACCGATTAACATATAAGGGTGATGTCCTGCTAATTGAAAACGTTTTAAAATCATAAATGGAATCAAATGGCCGATATGCATACTGTCACCGGTAGGATCTACACCGCAATATAGAGCAATGGATTTATTTTTTACTAAATTATATAAACCGGTTTCATCTGTTTGTTGGTTAATCGCTCCACGCCATTTTAATTCATCAATGATATTCATATGAAGTAAGTCCCTTTCTGATAAATTTAGAATCTGCTTAATGAAGTATTTAAACAAAAAAGACGACCATAAACGATTGTAGGTCGCCACGCTATTCCGATAAGCAAGGCTATTTGATAAATATAGTGTATCATATTCAAAACTATATAGAAATATGAAAATTAAAAGCTATGTTATACTACAAACATATTTGAGATTTTTAAAAATAGAAATTATTTTAGGAGAACAATAATGGAGTTTTTATATGAAAGGACAGCACTTCTTATAGGGGAATCCGGTATAAAAAAATTACAAGAAGCAAAGGTGGCTGTGTTTGGTATTGGTGGGGTCGGCTCTTATGCAGCAGAAGCTTTAGCACGTGCCGGTGTGGGACATTTGGTTTTTATTGATGACGATATTGTTACAGAAACTAATATGAATAGACAGCTTGTTGCTGATTATACGACCATTGGTCAGTATAAAGTTGACGTAATGGAAGAACGTGTGAAAAGAGTAAACTCTTCTTGTGTTGTGCAAGCATTGGTCGCTAAATATACTCCATCAGCTATAGATTTTGTTTCTAATTTACAGGTTAATTATATTATTGATGCTATCGATGATATCTCGGCTAAAATAGCATTGGCAGTTTCTTGTCATGAACAAGGGATTGTTGAAATTGCTTCTATGGGTACAGGAAATCGATTGTATCCGGAGTTATTAAATATTACAGATATTTATAAAACAAGTTCTTGTGGATTGGCAAGAAAAATGAGAAAAGAGCTTAAGGAAACATGCGTAAAACGATTGCCTGTGGTTTGTTCAACAGAGACACCACTTAAATCGTTGGGGAATAATAAAATACCAGGATCCATTTCTTTTGTACCTCCTGTAGCGGGAATGATGATGGCAGGATATATTATTCGTACTATTTTAGGAGAAAGTATAGTCAGATAAAAGATGTGTTCTAATATGATAGAAAATAAGAATTACATATTTCTTATTTTTGTATTCATGCAATATGTAAAAGGTGAATCTTATGAAAATACATAAAATTTTAGTGCCGGTAGATGGTTCCGCAGCATCTTTTGCAGCTTTTCAATGGGCATGCGAATTAGCACAAACTTTTGGTGCACAATTACATATGGTATATATGGTACATGTGCGTTGGGAAAATTCAGGAATAGGTCGCATGCCTATCAGCGGAAGTACAGAAGAAAGTGATGCTCGCAAAGAGGGACTTCGTGTTATCAAGGAGTTTTCGGGGCATGCTCCTTCTGATATACAACCTATACAATTGATTGCTGTAGGGCCGCCGGCAGAAGGGATTGTTCATTTAGCTCATTCTATAGGTGTAGATTTAATTATTATGGGAAATCGAGGCTTGGGGATGGTAAAAGGATTAGCTTTTGGGTCGGTATCTTCTTATGTATTAAAGCATGCAAATTGTCCTGTATTAGTAACCAAAGAAAAAATACAAAAAGAGAATCCTGTTTGTTAGAAAATTAATGAGTGATTATATTGTTGACAGTATATGGGGTGCATGATACTATATTGTAAATTTATTTTTGTCGCCGGATAAGAATAAGAGCATTTTACGTGACCTGTAGGCTACATACGTTAATCGTTGAAAAGGCACGTAGAGTGCTTTTTTTGTTAATTAGCTGAAAGGAGAAGAAAACAAGATGTTTACTAAAAAGTCTTTATGCAAACAAAGGTATCGACGAAGATTTTATGTTTATAAATTATGTACTCTTGTTTTCTTTTAATGGGGGATATAAGAAATATGTTTATGTCAGTTTTTTCTTTACTATTAGTACTTTTTGCAGGTATCGGATATCATTTGGTAAGCCGTAAAATACCGGAAACGGGAAATCATTTTTTCGGTGTAGGAATGGCATATATTGTTGGTTTTTTTGTTTGTATGATATTGTTTTTATTTACTAAAGAAAGTTCTTTGAATACAGAACTTGGACAAATTTCTTGGCATTATTTTTTACTTGGAATTATGGTTCCCGGTATAGAAATCGGGTTCATTGCTATGTATCATAGTGGTTGGAAAGTCAGTAAAGCAGCATTAACTGCCGATGTATTAGTCACAAGCATTTTAGTTCTTGCCGGTGTACTCCTGTTTTCTGAACAGTTGAGTTGGATTAATATACTCGGTGTTCTGAGTTGTTTTTCCGGTGTTATTCTTTTAGAATCTTGAGGAGGGCATGATGAAAAATAAAGGTATATATTACGGCTCTCTATTATTAGTTGTAGTAGCTAATGTAGGATATCACTTGTCGAGTAGGAGTATTCCTGCTCAGGGAAATCAATTTTTAGGAGTAGGTCTTGCTTATATTATTGCTTTTCTTGTTTGTATGATTTGTGTCATTTTATTTAAGAAACCGACTTTAAAGGAAGATTTAAAACAGACTTCTAAAAGATATTTATTTTTTGGTCTATTTGTTCCCGGTTTGGAAGCAGGATTTATTCTCATGTATCATCATGGATGGCAAGTAAGTCAAGGAGCTTTAGTGGCAGATATATTGACTTCTGCCATACTGGCAACTATTGGTATTTTGTATTTTGGAGATAGGCTCGGAACTAGGAATATAGTTGGAATTATACTTTGCTTTATTGGGGTCATCTTAGCAGCTGTATAAATAGTAATTATAGAATGATTAAGATATGTATAGTTAAAAATGTATGCTATAATTGAAATACAGAAATGCTAGTAAGAATATATAATAAATAAAGCTTTATGTAAGAGATAATTTTTCAAAAGGAAGGATGGATGTATATGTTAAAATATAAAAAAATTATGGTACCATATGATGGCTCTGAACATGCAAAAAATGCATTGTTGCATGCTTGTGATTTAGCATCTGCCGCAGAGAATGCAACCATATACATCGCGTCTATTTGCAACATGGTGGCGGCTATGAGTAATTTTGATCAAGTATCTATTGCAGAGGGATGTCTTACTACGACATTGGCACAAGAGCTTGAAAATCAATGTAAGGCGGATTTAGAGGAAGCAACTGGACTTATTCCTAAAGGGATTGCATACGAAGAGTTATTTGAAATTGGATCTCCGGGACCGGCACTTTTAGAGTTGGCTGATGACAATCACATTGATCTCATTGTTATGGGAAGTCGTGGACTTGGACAAATTAAGGGGATTTTTATGGGCTCTGTTTCCAGTTATATGGTTAGTCGTGCAAAATGCCCTGTATTTATTATTAAATAAATTTTATAAGAAGAGCCGCCTATGGCGGTTCTTCTTTTTCATTATGGAGGAACTTTAATGAGTAATAAAAAATGGCTCAAGGGTGAAGTAAAAAAATGGGTCAAAGAGGATATTATTACCCAAGAAACAGGAAGTACCATATTATCTCGTTATCATGAAGAAGTACATTCTTATAAAGATGTATTTTTTATCATGGCAGCTATTGCTTTATTAGGCGGATTATTTGCAATAGGGGCCTCTGTATGGAGTCAATTATCCAGAGGCGAACAATTAATGGCAGCACTTACTCCCCTTGTTTTATCTGTGATTTTATTGATACTTGTAGTTTTATTTGATAAAAAAATCCCTTTATATCAACATTGGAATCAAATGGTTAAAGGGGAGAACCGTCTTGTTAAAGGTAATTTTACGGAAAAGGTACCGGGGCTTGAAGGAGAATCAGAGGAAGTTATAAGCTCTTATAAAATACCGTTTTATATACGTGAAATAATATGTGCATTTCATGGAGGTTCTTTGTTATTAGCTGTATATCTTATTCAAGATGCATTTTTTGTAGCAGGTACTTTACCTCTCTTATGTATACTTTGTGCTGTGGTATTACTCATTTTAATGTATCTTATGGAGTCAGTTTCTTTGGGGACTTTATGTGTAGTAGCAACGGTTGCTGCATCCCAATCTATAGATGCCGGCGGATGGATACATATGACGTCGTGGGTGCTTATGATAGCTTCCATTCCTTTTTTATTCAGTTTTATGAAAAGTGATAGGCAATATGGATTAATTATTCTTTCTTGGGTTTGGGCTATAGGTATATTATTTTTAATTTCCGGTATAACCAACATGGTTTGGAAAATGATGTTTTTTGTAGAGGCGGCTGCTTTTACTTGGCTTATTGGGTCCAGTATTCGTTCTCATATTATTGCAGGAAATGCTATTAGAGCATTAGGATCGGTTGGATTATTTTCCGTACTTCTTGTTAGTTCATGGGGAGAACTGTGGAATGATTCTGTTGAAGTAGCACAAGGGTGGATGTTATGGACATTTTTTATTGGACTTTTAATTTGTGAACTTTATTTTATTATTACTACATTAAAATTATCTGAATGGTTATCAGTGGTAGCGGGTGTTACACCTATTGCAATGTTGCTTGCAGCAGTTCTTTCTTTATGGGATGTATCCGGAGCTTCTTCTGCTATTGTGATTTCAAGTAGTGCAGGTATTTTAGCATGCAGTGTTATACTACGAGGGATACAGACAAGACGGAGTTGGCAGAGTATACTGGGGTTCATTGTTCTTTTTATGATAGGTGTTTTACGTATGGTGGATTCCACTTTATCGTTATCGCAGCGAGGAATTTATGCTATTATAATTGGTTTATTTATGATTCTAGTTTGTACTTTTCTCTATTGGCCTAAACGATTAATAAACCCGTTAAAACGAAAGAAAATATCTCCTAAAACAGTAGGAGGAAGCGAATCTAATGCACAATCTATATTGGAAAAGGAAGCGGAAGGAGGTCTGGGGCATGAGCAAAAAAAATAAAATTATTTGGATTGTTTTATTATTGATAATAGAAGTTGCTATCCTTTTTTGGATTCAAGGCAGATATCGCACTATTTTAGCAGAAGGTATAGCTTATCAAACACCTGCTTCTGTTGATATATATGAAGATTTTACCAATAAAAATTATCTGGATGTGAATATTCCTGTTACGAGTGCTGTATGGATGGGAAAACAATTACCGGAAATGGGTACTTTGATTTATTTGACACCGGATAAAGATGTTGAGGGAATGTTGTTTATAAAACAGGCAACAAAAGATAAACCGGACGGAGAATATATAGAAGCAAAAGTTTTAGGATATAAAGAAGGTCGGGTTCTTTTTGATTTTCCTACAGTTAGAGTATACTTAACTGAAAAACAATTTCAGAAGTTAGCTAAATTAGAGTTGACAGAACATATACAAGTTCGAGATGGAAAAGCAAAGAAAGTAACTACGGATGGAAAAGGAAAGATTCATGTCATAATAAGAATTCATGAGGGGAATGTAGCGATAGAAAGTCTTTTGTATAATGGAACTCCACTTGACTCAGCATATACTATGGTGGGAAATGATGACTATGTTATTCCTGCAGGTGAAAAATAATCTTATTTTAGGTGGTTGTAGTTGTATCTGATTTTTATGAGACATGGAGAAGTAGAAGAGTGCTCTAAGGCGGTAATAAATAAAGATTGTTCTTTGTCAACAGACGGTATATATTCTGTAGAACAAATCGCAAAATGGTCATCTCAAATTTTTAAAAATACGCCTGTTACTATTTGGGCGAGTCCTTATCTAAGAACCGTGAAAACCGCTATGATTATGAACTGATTCTTGTTGTATAAAGGGGTACAACTTACCGATACATTAATGCAAGATAGGTGGGGAGTTACTGCTTTAAGACTCATAAAGGAAGAAAGTCCTATCTTACCAGTTGGACATCAACCATATCTGCAATCGTATTTTATGACTATGGTATTTATTGCGATGAAAATTGTACCGGCAGGCATAGTTATACTAGAATATGATGTATCTTGGAAACAAGGAAAAGTGATAGGTTATATGACACAGAATTTTCTTGCTTGTCAATAATAGAGTATGAGTATTCGTAGGAGGAACTATGTTAAAAAAATGTTTAACCATTGCGGGATCTGACTGTTCCGGTGGTGCCGGTATACAGGCGGATTTAAAAACTTTTTCTGCATTAGGAACTTATGGGATGAGTTGTATTTGTGCACTTACTGCTCAAAATACAAAAGAAGTATCCATGGTAGAAAATATTTCACAGGTAATGATTACAGCACAACTTAGAGCTATCTATGATGATATTGTTCCTGATGCAGTAAAAACCGGAATGTTATCAACTGCAGAAACAGTCGATACCGTATCCACTTTTTTAGAAACTTTACATCCATCTAATTTAGTCGTAGATCCGGTTATGGTAGCTACCAGCGGTGCTAGGCTTCTTGATGAGGATGCTGTTCATCTTTATAGGACAAAATTGATTCCATTGGCTTCTGTAGTAACACCGAATGTTCCTGAAGCGGAAGTGCTTGCTGGAATGAAAGTTCAAACTAAAGAAGATATGAAACAGGCGGCGTTAAAAATAATGGAGATCGGACCTAAGGCTGTTCTCATTAAGGGCGGACATGCTGTACAAACAGCTACGGATGTTTTGTATAATGGTTATGAATTTATAGTATATGAAGAGAAAAAGATAGAAACTAAAAATACACATGGGACCGGATGTACATTGTCCAGTGCTATAGCAGCATTATTAGCGCAAAACTATTCTTTAGAAGAAGCTGTGCAACAGGCTAAATCTTATTTAACAGGTGCTATTAAAGCAGCAGCTCTACATAGTCCCGGACATGGTTATGGACCGGTATCTCATTTTTGGTTTTATAAAAATCCTTGGAGGAAATAAAAATGAATTCCTTTTTTGCATATTTTTCTCGATTAAAATTTATAAAACGTTGGGGATTGATGCGAAATGTATGGCCTGAAAATGATGCTGAGCATACATTACAAACAGTAGCTATTGCACATGGATTGGCTGTAATAAGAAAAGAAATTTTTCATGAACCATGTAATCCGGAGCACTGTGCTATGTTAGCGGTTTATCATGATGCCAGTGAAGTGTTTACCGGAGATTTACCTACGCCGGTTAAATATTTTAATGAGAGTCTTCATGAAGAATATGAAAAAATAGAAGATATGGCGAGAAAACGTTTATTGGAAACTTTACCTAAAGAAATGCAAAATTCTTATAAGCCATATGTAGTAGATATGGAAAAAGATGAGTTATGGCCTTTAGCTAAAGCAGCAGATATTATGTCTGCTTATCTAAAATGTGCAGAAGAACTGAATGCAGGAAATGTGGAATTTAAAAAGGCATATGATGAAACGAAAAAGAAGTTAAACGAATTAAATTTAAAAGAAGTAGACTGGTTTATAGAGCATTTCGCAGAAAGCTTTAAAGTAACATTGGATGAAATGGATTAAATAGATTTTTGTGTTAAAACTGTATGAAAATCCATAATCTAAAGAATATGAAGGAGTAGACGCGTGGCAGATATAAGGAGTTTATTAAATCGGTTCATGCATCGAGGAGATAAAAAAAGACGTGAAGACGATTATTTAAAGCAACAAGTAGAAACTATTTATAGAGTATATGTTAGTATTGTAGGACCGGAAAAGTTAATTTTAAATGCAAGTAAGTATGATGCATTAAAGTATATTCATGAAGAAGAAATAGGTAAGCGCCTTGTTGGATTACAGCGTTTAATTTTAGGAAGTAAAGATTTTTACAAAGAGCCTACATCAAAGGAATTTCCTTTGATTATGGATACACTTGAAAACAAGTTATCAGAGTTACTAGCACGTAAAACAGTAGAAGAACAACTCGAAAGGAAAATTGCTGAAAGATTAGAAGAAAAACATCAAGAGTATGTAGATGAAATCAAGAGAGAACTTTTAACTGAAGAAGACTCCTCTTGTGAAACTCCTCATAGTGCAAGGAAATTAAAAAAGTTATCGGCATTAGATAAAGTGAGTTTATCTAAGACAGCTTTTTCTTTAGTAAGACCTTCTAGGTTGATAGATATTATAGGACAAGAATCTGCAGTTAAAGCGGTTGCTTCACGTATAGCTTCTCCTTTTCCTCAACATATAATTCTTTATGGTCCTCCAGGTGTCGGAAAGACTACTACTGCCAGATTGGTATTGGAAGAAGCGAAAAAAATAGCTTATACTGCTTTTGGTGAAGAGGCTCCCTTTATAGAGTGTGATGGGACTACTTTACGGTGGGATAATCGAGATATGACGAATCCTTTGATAGGGTCTGTTCATGATCCTTTATATCAAGGAGCACAAAAGGATTTAGCCGAAGAAGGGATTCCGGAACCGAAACCGGGATTGGTAACACAAGCACATGGAGGAGTACTCTTTATTGATGAAATTGGGGAACTGGATCCTATTTTATTAAATAAATTGCTTAAAGTATTAGAAGATAAACGTGTGTTTTTTGAATCTGCTTATTATGATGAAGATAATGTAAGAATACCGGCTTATATTAAGAAACTTTTTTCTGAAGGGGCACCTGCTGATTTTATTCTCATAGGAGCTACTACACGTTTACCGGAAGAAATTAATCCGGCAATTCGTTCTCGTTGTGCTTCTGTTTTTTTTAATCCTTTGCAACCGGAAGGTGTAAAACATATTGTTAGAGATGCAGCTGAAAGACTGCATGTGGATTTAGAAGAGGGCGTAGAAGATGTAGTTAGTGAATATACTATGGAGGGGCGCAAAGCAGTTAATTTACTGGTAGATGCTTATAGTATGGCAGTATATGAACGAGGAGCAATCGATGATATACTGGTAACAAATGATATAATGAAACGTATTGCGCAATCCGGACATATGACTGCATGGAAACGTCGAATAGCATCAGATACGTTTAAGATAGGACATGTTTATGGACTGGGTGTATCCGGTTATTTAGGAAGTACTATTGAAATTGAGACGGTTGTTTATCCATCTGAAAAAGGTAAGGGGCGGATTCATTTTAATGATACGGCAGGGACTATGGCCAAGGATTCTGTTTCTAATGCAACAGCTGTAGTGAGAGCTCTTACAGGGAAAAGATTATCGGATTATGATTTATATATAAATATTGTCGGTGGTGGCAATATAGATGGGCCTTCTGCCGGTAGTGCTATTACTTGTGCTATTGTTTCCGCAATTGAAAAGAAACCTATTCATCAAAATATAGCTTTAACCGGTGAAATTTCTTTGTCAGGAGAGATTAAGCCGGTTGGCGGAGTGCAAGAAAAAGTATTGGGTGCTTATCAAGCAGGAATGAGTAAAATATTAATTCCAAAACTTAATGAATCGGATGTGGGAAGAACTTATATGGATATGCAGATTATTCCTGTAAGTACTATTCAAGAAGTGTTAACTCATATGTTGGCAGATAAGTAAAGGAGACGTTATGGCTCGTATAGAAGAGAAAAAGTGGGAAAAACGCGGAGGGAAATCTCTTACTGAAAATATGATAGTCAGTCGTATTCCTCCACAAAACTTAGAGGCGGAACAAGCTGTATTAGGGGCGATGCTTTTAGATAAGAGTGCTATTGTTACAGCGGAAGATATTTTACGTGCAGACGACTTTTACAGAGATGCGGATGGGATTATTTTTGAAGCTATTTTGAATTTAGCGAGAAATAATAAAGAAGCAGATATTGTAACTGTAACGGAAGAATTACGTCGCATGGGTAAGTTGGATGCTGTTGGCGGTGTTATTTATATTAATGGGTTAGCAGAAAAGGTTTTTTCAACTAAATCCGTTGGAGAACATGCTAAGATTGTGCAAGAAAAATCAAAATTACGCGGACTTATTGATGCGGCAGGGATTATTGCAAATAATGCATATAATGAACATGACGACGTACAAGAAATCGTTGATGATGCAGAAAGACGTATTTTAGAAGTTGCAAAAGACGATAGAAAGAGTGATTTTGTTCCTATTGGTGAAGCCGTACAGCATGCATTAGAAGATATTAATGAAAAGTTTCAAAATAAGGAAGGGGTTACAGGTCTTCCCTCCGGGTTTTCCAAGTTAGATGGGTTAACAAGCGGATTCCAAAAAGGTGATTTTATTATTACAGCAGCTCGTCCATCTATGGGAAAGACTGCGTTTATTTTAAATATCGCTAAAAATATGAGTTTGTCCAGTGACCATAAAACAGTAGCATTTTTCTCTTTAGAAATGTCAAGAGAACAGTTGGTACAACGTCTTCTTTGTTCTACAGCTTTAATTGACAGTCAGAAACTTAGAACAGGTCGTATTACCAGTCAAGAAGAATGGAGAAATTTAGCGGCGGCAGCGGGGCATCTTATTAATGCACCTTTATATATTGACGATACACCGGGGATTTCGGTATCAGAAGTACGATCTAAATCACGTAGACTGAAAGCGGAGCGTGGATTGGATATTATCATGATAGACTATTTACAGTTAATGAAAGGTTCTTCTAAGAATGCAAGTGATAACAGGCAACAAGAAATATCTGAAATATCTCGTTCTTTAAAGAGTTTAGCGCGTGAATTGAATGTACCGGTTATTGCTTTATCACAGTTATCACGAAGTGTAGAGTCCAGACAAGATCATCGTCCGATGTTATCAGATCTTCGTGAATCGGGATCATTAGAACAGGATGCGGATATGGTAGCATTTTTATATCGTGAAGCTTATTATAATAAGGAAATGCAGGATGACGATGAGAAGAATAATGTTACAGAAGTTATTTTAGCTAAAAATCGTAATGGACCTGTAGGTACCATTGAGATGTATTTTGCGGGACAATTTACTTTGTTCTATGAAATGACAAATCAAGAAGTTCCGGAAGATATGTAACTTGTTTATAGAAGGGATCTTTATGGATTTATGGGGAAATGAAGATGCATGGGATCGGCAGACTAAGCAAGAGGATACTCGAAAAAAGACATTAACATCATTGATGACATATGAAGAATTGGAAAACTGTTTCTATGAATGTAATGCATGTCATTTACGAACAGAAGGTGGACATGGTCCTGTATTATCTTCTGGGTCAGAGAAATCTCCGCTTATGATTGTTGGAGAAGGACCTGGCGGTGTGGAAGATGAAAAAGGACTTCCTTTGGTAGGTCCTTCAGGAAAACTTTTAGATAAAGCGTTATGGTCTATAGGTATTACGCGAGATCGAGTATATGTGACCAACATAGTAAAATGTCGTCCAAGAAATAATCGTACACCAACTATGCAAGAAGCCAATGTGTGTGCAGGACGTTGGTTAATACGTGAAATACAAATTATAAAACCAAAAGTAATTTTGGCACTGGGAAAACCTGCATTACGCTTTTTCTTGGGGAGAGATGTTGGGATTATTAGAAGTCGGGGGCAATGGATTTCTTGGAGAAATATTCCTATTATGCCGACCTTTCATCCTGCTTATCTACTTCGTTTAGAAGGGAAATCATTAGTAGACGCTAAGTGGCAAGTTTACTATGATATGAAAGCGGCAAAAGAATGTGCGATGAAAGCTGCTCCTGATTGGAATTGGAAAAGTATAGAACCAGTTGATTTGTTAGATACTTATGCAGATAGAATTGCAATGAGGAAAGAAAAAAATAAACTTATGTGTGACTAATATAAGCTTTATAAGTAGTTCAAAAAAATAATTTATTTATGGTATTATAAACAAGATAAATACATTTAAAGAATTTTGAAAGGGAACCGCTATGCAAGTAAAAATTATTGATCATCCACTGATTCAGCATAAAATTACAATTATGCGTAAAAAAGATACCAGCTCTGCAGATTTTAGAAAATTATTAGAAGAAATCACTATGCTTATGGGCTATGAAATTACTCGTGATCTTCCTTTAGAAGATGTGGAAATTGAAACTCCCATTCAAAAGACGATTAGTAAGAAACTAACCGGTAAAAAAATAGGTATAGTTCCTGTCTTACGTGCCGGTTTCGGTATGGTACAAGGTTTATTAGATTTAATTCCTTCTGCACGTATTGGTGTTATCGGATTATATCGTGATCCTAAAACATTAAAACCTGTCGAATATTATTGCAAACTTCCTAATACAGAAAACAGAAGTTTTGTGGTAGTAGATCCGATGTTAGCTACAGGTGGAAGCAGTGTGGCTGCCATTCAAATGTTAAAAGATAGAGGCGCAAAAGATATTCGATTAATGTGCCTTGTTGCAGCACCGGAAGGCGTAGCTTTAGTTAATAAAGAGCATCCGGATGTTAGAATTTATACGGCAGCGGTAGACGAATGTTTAAATGAACATGGGTATATTGTTCCTGGATTGGGTGATGCAGGAGATAGAATTTTTGGAACTAAATAAAAATATATAAAAAATAGGAGTAAACCATATTAGTTTACTCCTATTTTTTATATGGAAAAAAACCGTTTCGTATTTTCTCTTGCATGCATAAGCAAACTTTCTTCAGGAATATTCATATAAGCAGCCAATGATTTGGCTACATAGGTAATATTTTGAGGGATATTGGTTCGGGGAAGATTAAATCCTCTGGGGGTTAAGTAGGGAGCATCTGTTTCAATCATAATACGATTTAATGGAATGGCGGATACGGCTTTACGTAAATCATCACCTCTTCGTTCATCGCAAATCCATCCGGTAATACCGATATAAAATCCCATATCAATTAGTTTCAATGCCATTTCACGGTTACCCGTAAAACAATGCACAACAGCTTTTTTACATATGGCTTCATGGCCTTTAAAGCATGCGATAAAATCTTCCTCTGCATCTCGTTGATGAAGGAAAAGTGGTTTATTTAATTTCTCGGCTAGTTTAATAAGAGATTTGAACACAGAGATTTGAATCTCTTTTAGTGAAAACATACGATTATAATCTAAACCACATTCTCCAACAGCTACTATTTTAGGATTGTTTTTTACGATTTCTTCAATACGTAAAATATCAGCGGTGGTTGCCTGAGATGCAACATGAGGGTGAATTCCTGCTGTTCCGTATACATTTTGTGATTGGACGAATGTATTTACTCGTTCATTATCATCCGGTTGGGCTCCGGTTAGTATGCAACAAATATTAGCATTTTCGGCATCTTTTATAATTTGTTTAGGATTAGGGAAAGAAGGGGTAAATAAGTTCAATCCAATATCATAATACTTGTACATGAAAAATCCTCCTAAAAAATAAGAATATTTTTTATTGTAGTATGTTTTATGTATTTAGTATAGATAATATCGATATATGATAAATATTAAAAATGCTATGCTAAAAAGGCATAATACTTCATTTATTTTCTTGCAATGAGAATTATTCATTTAATATTTCGATGATATATATATTAAGGACTTTTTTGAGAATGATAAAAAGGAAAAATGACAAAAAGTAGATATTGAAAAAAGTAGAATAACATAGTATTATAATTCAGGCAGATACAATATATTGATGTTTAAGTATAATAACAAACAATATATTGTATCCAAGTTACACATAATATGCTAAATTAAATATATAATTATAAATGCATAAAGTTCTCATTGGAGGAATTGGTATGGAAGGGAATCATCGTACATCAGATGTTGTAAAAACTAGAGTTATTAAGAGGAATGGAACGGAAGTTTCTTTTGATATTGAAAAAATTATTAATGCAATTACTGCTGCTAATAATGAAGTGAAGCCAATTCATCGTATGAATGAATATCAAATTCGTGCGGTGGCGGATACTATTGCTAAGTCTGTTGGGCAGATGATTCATGCAGCACATGTAGAAGACATACAAGATATGGTAGAACGTGGCATTATGGAAATGCGTGCTTATGAAGTTGCACAGAAATATGTACGTTATAGATATAGACGTGAAATTTCTCGAAAGACAAATACTACCGATAACGGAATTCTTTCTTTAATTGATTTGTCTAATGAAGAAGTAAAACAAGAAAACTCTAATAAGAATCCGATTATTAATTCAACACAACGTGATTATATGGCTGGTGAGGTAAGTAAAGACTTAACAGAGAGACTACTTTTGCCGGAAGAAATTGTGAAAGCACATAAAGAAGGCATTATCCATTTCCATGATTCTGATTATTTTGCACAACGTGAACATAACTGTGATTTAATTAATTTGGAAGATATGTTGCAAAACGGAACTGTTATTAGTCAGACTATGATTGAAAAACCACATAGTTTTTTTACTGCTTGTAATGTAACTACACAGATTGTTGCCCAGGTAGCATCTAATCAATATGGTGGACAGTCATTTACTTTGTCACATTTAGCTCCTTTTGTAGATATCAGTCGCCAAAAGATTAGAAAACAGGTGATTGCAGAACGTACTGAATGCGGGGAAAGTTTAGATGAAATCGTTATAAATAAAATTGTTAAACGTCGTTTAGAAGAAGAAGTTAAAAGCGGAATTCAAACTATTCAATATCAGCTTATTACATTAATGACTTGTAATGGACAGGCACCTTTCGTAACCATATTCATGTATCTGGATGAGGTGCCGGAAGGACAAACTCGAGATGATTTAGCTCTTATTATTAAAGAAGTTCTTCGCCAGCGTATGCAAGGTGTTAAAAATGAAAAAGGGGTCTGGATTACTCCGGCATTCCCCAAGCTTATTTATGTATTAGATGAAGATAATATTCATGAAAACTCTCCTTATTATTATCTGACAGAGTTAGCTGCACAATGTACTGCTAAACGTCTTGTGCCGGATTATATTTCCGCTAAGATTATGAAAGAACTGAAGCGTGGAAATGTATACACTTGTATGGGATGCCGCTCTTTCTTGACAGTTGAAGATTCTCAGAGAAATTCGGATGGAAGTCATAAATTCTATGGACGCTTTAATCAAGGTGTAGTTACTATTAATTTGGTAGATGTGGCATGTGCTTCTGAAGGAGATATGGATTCCTTCTGGAAACTATTGGAAAAACGTTTAGAATTATGCCATCGAGCATTGCGTTGTCGTCATGAAAGATTATTGGGGACCGTATCTGATGTAGCACCTATTTTGTGGCAGTATGGTGCTTTAGCACGACTTAAAAAAGGAGAAACCATTGATAAATTACTATATAATGGATACTCGACAATTTCTTTGGGTTATGCAGGTCTTTATGAAATGTGCGTACGCATGCTTGGAAAATCGCATACTACTGATGAAGGTAGAGAATTTGCCATGAAAGTTATGCAGATGCTCAATGATAAATGTACAGAATGGAAAGAGGCAGAAAATATTAGCTATTCTGTATATGGAACACCTATGGAGTCTACTACTTATAAGTTTTCTAAATGCTTACAAAAACGCTATGGAATGATTCCCGGTGTAACAGACAAGAATTATATTACGAATAGCTATCATGTACATGTAGCAGAAGAAATTGATGCTTTCCATAAGTTGAAATTTGAATCTGATTTTCAAAGATTATCGCCCGGCGGTGCTATTAGTTATGTAGAAGTACCTAATATGCAGAATAATATTCCGGCAGTATTAACCGTTATGAAATATATTTACAATAATATTATGTATGCAGAACTTAACACCAAGAGTGATTATTGTATGAAATGCGGATATGAAGGGGAAATTTTGATTAAAGACGGTGATGATGGTAAGTTAGGTTGGGAATGTCCTCATTGTAAGAATACTGATCAGCACCAGATGTCTGTAGCACGACGCACTTGTGGATACATTGGTACGCAATTCTGGAATCAAGGTCGTACACAAGAAATTAAGGATCGTGTATTACATTTATAATGTATACAATAACGAAAATAAGCCGGTTGTTCCGGCTTATTTTATACATAAATAGGGAGGTTTATATTGAATTATTCAGGAATTAAAACATATGATATAGCTAATGGACCTGGAATTCGGTTATCCCTATTTGTATCCGGGTGTACGCATCATTGCAAAGGCTGTTTTAATGCTAAGACCTGGGATTTTGATTACGGAAATCCTTTTACTGAAGAAACAATAGATTATATTATTGAACAGTTGGGGCAAGACTGCTATCAAGGGATGACTTTATTAGGTGGAGAGCCTATGGAGCCTTCGAATCAGAAAGCTTTATTACCTTTAGTAAAAAGGTTTAAAGAAACATACCCGGAAAAAGATCTTTGGTGTTATAGCGGTTATTTATACGATAGAGATCTTGTAGGACGCTTTAGTAAAATGATTCCGGAAACAGAAGAGTTACTTAAACGAATTGATGTATTGGTAGATGGTCGATTTGTTTTAGAACTTAAAGATATTACTTTGCTTTTTAAAGGATCTTCCAATCAACGGACTATAGATGTACAACGAACTCGAAAAGAAGGAAAAATTGTTTTGTGGAAACCGGGAATGGTTTCTATATCAGCAATGACTCATTTATAAAATACAGTACTGCACAAAGTGATATATTATTGCTGCAGTGCTGTATTTTTAAGTATATACCAGGGGAAGGAATCACAAATTGCAAATTACAGTTACAGATGATTTTAATTTAGATAAAATTATTAAAAGCGGACAATGTTTTCGGGCTGAAAAGTTAGTGGATGGTAAATATCGGTTTATCACAGGAAAGCATATGGTACATATATTACCCATAGCTCCATTTTTATATGAGGTGGATTGCTCAAAAAATGAGTGGAATAGCATTTGGCATATGTATTTTGATTTAGATACAAATTATAAAAAAATTAGAGAATCTATTGATAATACAGATGTATATTTGCAAAAAGCCGGGGAATATAGCAAAGGGATTCGTATATTGCGTCAAGATTCTTTTGAGATGCTCATTACTTTTATTATTTCACAGAGAAAATCAATTCCGGCAATTCGTGATGCTATAAACAAATTGTGTATTTATGGCGGGGAGAAAATTTTTCATAAGAATGAAGAGTTTTTGGCTTTTCCTACAATAGAAACTTTACATCAAATGACAATAGAAGAACTTAAAAGTTGTTCATTGGGATATAGAGCTTCTTATATACAGAAAACCATTGATTTATTAATACAAAAACAAATACATATGAATCATTGGACGAATTTATCGGATGAAGATTTAGTTGAAAAACTGATGGAATTTCCGGGCGTTGGAATAAAAGTTGCCAACTGTGTAGCACTTTTTGGTTATTATAGAGTAAGTCGAGCACCCATTGACGTATGGATTGATCGAGTGATTCAGGAAGTATATGAAGGGAATAATCCTTTTACTTCTTACCCTGTTTATGCAGGGATTATGCAGCAATATATGTTCTATTATAGGAGAGAAATAGGAGTACAAAAGTAATAGTGAAATAAAAAAGAGTAATAGTAAGAACTATTACTCTTTTTTATTATTTTTTCCCGCCGGCAATACCCGGAGTAGTCATTTCAATTGGAGAAAGGATTTCGTCCATTCGTTCTTTTGTAAAAAGCTTTTCTCTCATTAAAATTTCTTTAATTGGAGTTCCTTCATTATAGGCTTCTTTAGCAATTGCAGAGCATTTATCATATCCAAGATGTGGAAGTAATGCAGTAATAATCCCTACACTGTTATCTACCCATTTTTGACATTGCTCTTTATTGGCTTCTAAATCTTTTAACAGTTTAGTAGTAAATGTATCAATAGCATTCGTGAGATAGCGGAAGGAGTTAAAGAGATTAAATGCAAGAACCGGTTCCATAACATTTAATTCTAATTGTCCATTTTCGACGGCTAATGTAATGGCCAAATCATTTCCAATAACATGATAGCAAGTTTGATCCATAACTTCTGCAATTACAGGATTAACTTTACCGGGCATGATAGAAGATCCCGGTTGACGTGCCGGTAATTTAATTTCATTAAATCCGCAACGTGGACCGGATGCCATTAAACGCATATCATTGGCAATCTTAATTAAAGAAAGTGCAGATACTTTTAATGCAGCAGAAACTTCAGCAAAACAATCGGTACTATTCGTGGTATCAATCAAATTCGGTGCTGACTCAAATTGGAATCCTACTAAGTCAGATAGAATACCGGGGAATTTTTTAATGTATTCTACTTCCGCATTTAATCCGGTTCCTACTGCGGTTCCTCCCATATTTATATTTTGGAGAGAACCTAAAGAACGTGTAATACGCCAAATACAACGACGAACGATAGAGCCATAGGAAATCATTTCCTGTCCTAATGTAATTGGAACTGCATCCTGTAAATGGGTACGTCCCATTTTGATTACATCTTTAAATTCTTCGCCTTTTCTTTCAAATTCTTCTGCCATACGAATAAGTGCTTCATTTAAAATGGCAGCCTTGCGCAAAATGCAAACCTTAATACTGGTTGGGAAAGCATCGTTGGTAGATTGTGCCATATTTGCATGGTTATTAGGGGAGATAATATCATAACGCCCTAATGGATAACCCAGTATTTCTAATGCACGGTTAGAAAGAACTTCATTCATGTTCATGTTAATAGAAGTACCGGCACCGCCTTGTATAGGATCCAAGGGAAACTGGTCTGCCATTTTTCCTTCAATAATTTCATCCGCTGCAGTAACCAGCGCATTGCCGATATCTTCCGGCATACGACCGGTTTCTATATTCGTTAAGCAAGCTGCTTTTTTTACAATCGCAATTGCTTTAATAAAATCAGGATCTAATTTTTCCCCGGTGATTTTAAAATTTTTGATAGCTCTTAATGTTTGAATACCATAATAAACATTATCTTCGACTTGCATTTCTCCTAAAAAATCGTGTTCAGTACGCATGGTAATCTCCTTTTCAGAATATTGATTTATTTAAATTCACTTCATTTGTAATGAGTTTTAGTTATAAGTGTACATTATAATTGTAAATCTTTACATATAATATCACACTATTGCATATTGAACAATATCAAAATAATAAAGAATACATCAAAGTGTGACAACTGAAGGGAATATAAATACAAGAAGTATGCTTATTTAAAATAGTCCTATACTAAGTTATATTAATGTTTTAAGAATTTATATTGACTTAAGTACCCCTCTGGGGTATAGTGCAGATAGAATGGAGTGAGAAATATGAAAAACCAAAATATGAAAACTATATGTCACACAACACAGCGGACGAAAGAAGAAAAGAAAAAGTTATTAATTCGTTTAAGAACTATCGAAGGACAAATTCGTGGGATTCAGAATATGGTAGAAGAGGAAAGTTATTGTCCGGACATTTTAATGCAAGTTTTAGCTGTTTCTAATGCACTAAATAGTTTTAATAAACTGCTATTGTCTTCTCATATTAGGAAATGTGTTACTGAGGATATTTTAACAGGAAATGATGGGAAAGTAGATGAACTTTGCAAAATGTTGCAACGACTTATGCAATAAAAAATATATTTGAATAAGGTGGTGAATCTTATGAAGAAATATATAGTTATAGGGATGACATGTGCTATGTGCCAAGCACATGTGGAGAAAGCGGTAGGTAAAGTAGAGGGTGTTTCTTCAGTGACAGTTTCCTTGCTTACTAATTCTATGGTAGTAGAAGGTATATATAGTGATGAAGCTATATTACATGCGGTGCAGCAAGCCGGGTATCAGGCAATACCTTTCACGGCAGAGGAAAGTAGTAGTAAAGAATCTTCTGTAGAAGTTTTGACAGATGCGTTATCCGATAAAGAAACTCCTCAGTTAAAAAAACGATTAAAAGTCTCTTTTATTTTTTTGTTTTTACTTATGTTTATTACCGTAGGGAATCATGTGTTTAAGTTACCGTTGCCTGATTTTTTTGTAGGAAATTATATTGGACTTGCGTTGATGCAGATGATTTTGACCATGATTATACTTGGTATTAATCATAAACTTTTTTATACAGGGGTGACTACTCTTTGGAAAGGAATGCCTACTATGGATACTTTGGTATCGCTAGGGTCAGGGGTTTCTTTTCTTTGGTCAATCAGCATTGTATTTAAAATGACATATATGATTACAACCGGAAACAGTGTAAGTGACTTAGAATCTATTTATTATGAACAACTTTATTTTGAATCGGCAGCAATGATTCCTACTTTTATTATTATAGGTAAAATATTGGAATCTATATCGAAAGGTCGTACAACTAATGCGTTAAAAAGTTTATTACAAATGAAACCTAAAACGGCTATGGTTGAGCGATCCGGTAAAGAGATAGTTTTACCTGTTGAAGAGATTGTGGTTGGAGATATCTTTATTGTAAAACCGGGAGAATCTGTTCCTGTAGACGGGGTTATTATAGAAGGTGCTACTTCTATTAATGAATCTGCTTTAACGGGAGAGTCTATTCCTGTTGATAAAGAGGTAGGCGATAAAATTAGTGCAGCTACTATTAACACGGTGGGGTTTATTCGTGCTAAAGCACTCTATGTAGGAGAAGATACTACTTTTTCACAAATTATAAAATTGATGTCGGAAGCTTCTGCTACTAAAGCTCCGATTGCAAGAGGTGCAGATAAAGTAGCAAGTATATTTGTTCCCTCCATTATGATGATATCTTTGTTTGTTTTTATCGGTTGGTTGCTATATGGTGCTTCTTTAGCACATGCATTGGAATATGCTATTAGTGTATTGGTTATTTCATGTCCTTGCACATTAGGGTTAGCAACACCGGTAGCTATTATGGTGGGAAGTACCATGGGGGCAAAAAACGGTATTTTATTTAAAACAGGAGAAGCTTTAGAAAATACAGGGAAAGTACGTATGGTTGCTCTTGATAAAACCGGAACTATTACAAAAGGGCAGCCTTATGTTACCGATGTAATTCCTGCTAGTGGTGTAACTTCTACAGAATTTCTTACCTTGGCATACTCTTTAGAAGTGAAATCAGAACATCCACTATCAAAAGCTATTGTTGATTTTGCAAAAGAGCAATCAATAGATGCAGTTAAAGTAGACTCTTTTAAAGTTTTTATTGGTAACGGAATTGAAGGATCTATCAATCATGCTTTGGTACATGCAGGTTCTTTACGTTTTATAAAACAATATATTTCATTGGATTTTACATTATTAACTTTATATGAAAAATTGACTTCTGAAGGGAAAACACCTATTCTTTTTGAAAAAAATAAAAAATATATGGGACTCATAGCTGTTTCCGACATAATAAAAGAAGACTCCGCTTTTGCAATTTCTAAATTACGTAAATTGGGTATCAAAACAATTATGATGACCGGTGATAATGAAAAAACTGCGCATGCGATAGGTATGAAAGCAGGGGTGGATCAAATCTTTGCAAATGTTTTGCCGGATGCAAAAGAAAAGAATATAACGCAATGGAAAGAACAAGGATTAGTGGCTATGGTAGGTGATGGCATTAATGATGCGCCTGCATTAGCAAGTGCAGATATAGGTATGGCAATTGGCGCCGGAACTGATGTGGCAATAGAATCTGCAGATGTTGTTTTAGTTAATTCCAGTTTGATGGATATTGTATCAGCTGTTCAGTTAAGTCGAGCAACTTTAAAAAATGTGTATCAAAATTTATTTTGGGGATTTGCTTACAACATGACTTTAATTCCTTTAGCAGCGGGGCTATATCCAAATATACATATTACACCTATGTGGGGGGCTGCTATTATGGCACTTTCCAGTGTAACTGTATGTTTAAATGCATTGAGATTAAATAATGTGAAGCTTACAAGGCCAACGGAAGGTTCTAGCATAATAGATCCGAAAGAAATAAATACATCTTTAAACGTAAAGGAGAATAAGGAAATGAAAGTAGCAATTACTATAGAAGGGATGATGTGTGGTCATTGTGAAATGATGGTAAAGAAAGCTTTTGAAGAAATGGATGCTGTAATAAGTGCAGAAGTTTCTCATGAAAAAGGGCAAGCTATACTCACTTTAAAGTCTGCGATTCAAGAAGCGGATATAAAAGCGATGCTGGAAAGTAAGGGGTATAAATTTAAACACTTTAAAAATTTAGATTAATATATTGATTATTCGTGGTATAATCAATTCATAAAACAATCATTAAGTTGTTAAATGTAGAAAGGATTTACTTACATGGATACAATGATTATTTTGGGTGTGATATTTATAGTGGCAGCAGTACGTTGCATCTGTATTGTTCCGCAAGCGAGTGAATGGATTGTAGAGTTTTTGGGTAAATATCAAGCTACTTGGACAGCCGGATTGCATTTTAAGATTCCTATTATTATGAATGTGGCTAAAAAAGTGTCTCTTAAAGAACAAGTAGCGGATTTTGAACCACAGCCGGTTATTACCAGTGATAATGTTACTATGATGGTTGACTCGGTAGTATATTTTAGAGTTAATAACACAAAATTATATACATATGGGGTAGAAAGACCTATTGCAGCTATTGAAAATTTAGCAGCTACTACATTAAGAAACTTAATTGGGGCTATGACTCTTGATGAAACATTAACTTCTAGAGAAACGGTTAATGCTAAAATGTTACAAACGATTGATGAAGCAACCGATCCCTGGGGGATTAAGATTACTCGTGTAGAATTAAAAAATATCAGTCCACCACCGGCTATTACGCAGTCTATGGAAAAGCAAATGAAAGCAGAACGTGATAAGAGAGCTGCTATTTTGACCGCAGAAGGTGAAAAGCAAGCCGCTATTACTAAAGCGGAAGGTGAAAAAGAATCTGCTATTCTTAAAGCGGAAGCGGTTAAAGAACGTTTAATTCGTGAAGCACAAGGGCAGGCAGAAGCTTTACTTGCAATACAAAATGCTAAAGCAGAAAGTATTCGTTTAATCAATTCTGCAAATCCAAGTACATCCTATCTACAACTTGAACAATATGAAACTGCTAAAAAGATGGCAAATGGACAAGCGACTAAAATTATAGTTCCGTCCAATATGACCAACTTGATTTCCGGTGCTACTTCTCTTGTGGAAGCTGTTAAAGGAAATAAAGAATAATATAATGAATGTAAAACACCTATTTCTATCTGAAATAGGTGTTTTTGATTAATTCGTATATAACTTACCGGTTAGATAATTATTATAATAACAAAGATTTCACATACAAGGTAAGGAATTGTGAGTAAGCGTATGCAGTATTTGTGATAAAGGGAGGCTGTAAATGATGGTATTATGCATATATAAGTTAAGAACATAACATGGTTTTAAAATTTCTTATAAAGAAACTGTATGGGGTGAGCCAGAACCACAATGGGTAGGGGAATCTAGGAGTCTCTTTTTAGAGAACATTCACATTCCTAATACCCTAAAAAGGGATACACTAGAAATAGTGAAATAGAAAAGCTCCGATAATATCAGGGCTTGAGGTGATATACATGAATAAAATTAAGGGACACAAAAAGGGACACAAGCTCTTTATTTTTACTAATTTATGTTAATGAATGAACAAATAAAAATAGCCATTTAGCTAGATGTTATCTAGCTAAATGGCTAAAAGGGTTGGAAACTTTGGAGCGGATGATGGGAATCGAACCCACCTCTCAAGCTTGGGAAGCTCGCATTCTACCAATGAACTACACCCGCATAAGATATATATTATTTTATCTAATTTTATTATATAAAGCAAGATAAAATAATATATGGTAGTAAGTGACATTATGATTGATAAAAGTTATAATGTTTTTATGTATTTATTGTGAATCAAATTAGTAAGGAGGATTCATATGAAAGAAACGTATAGCAGAACAAAAACAGTATGGCAACGTATGAATGAAGAAGAGCGTAAAGCCACTATGGCATATGGTGAAGATTATAAAGAGTTTTTAGATATAGCACGTACAGAACGTTTAGCAGTAACTGAAATTGTGAAACAGGCAGAAGCCGCCGGTTTTATACCGTTATATGATTGCAAGGAATTGAAAGCGGGAGATAAGGTATATTGGAATCAAAAAGGAAAGTCTGTAGTTATGGCTGTTATTGGGGAGAAACCTGTTCATGACGGCATTAAAATTGTAGGCTCTCATTTAGATACTCCACGTTTAGACTTAAAGGGGAATCCTGTAAGAGAAAGTGACGGAATTGTTTATTTCCGTACTCATTACTATGGAGGAATTAAAAAGTATCAATGGACTTGTGTGCCACTTGCTTTAATTGGTGTTATCTATACAAAGAGTGGCAAAAAAGTGGAAATTAATATAGGTATGAAGGATGAAGATCCTATATTCTATATTTCTGATTTGTTGATTCATATGGCTCAGGATCAAATGAAGAAAACTTTAGCACAAGGTATTACCGGTGAGCAGTTACAGGCTATTTGTGCAACGCATTCAGAAGAAAATATGCAAGCTAAAGAAGTGTTACTGAAGTTCTTTAAAGATACTTATGATATTGAAGATGAAGATTTTGCTACGGCAGAATTGGAATTAGTTCCGGCTATGAAAAGTCGTGATGTAGGATTTGATCGTTCTTTGATTGCTTCTTACGGGCAGGATGATCGTGTGTGTTCCTATGCTAATTTAAGGGCTATTTTAGAAGCTAAACCGGGTATGTATACACAGGCAGCACTTCTTACTGATAAGGAGGAAATCGGATCTTATGGGAACACAGGGATGGAATCTTCTTATTTTGTAAAAGTAATTATGAAGATGTTGGCTCTCCAGGGACATACCTCTTTGTTGGATTTTTATGAAGCTATGGAAAATAGTGAAATGCTTTCTGCTGATGTTAATAGTTGTTTAGATCCCATGTTTCCTGAAGTGACAGAAAAAGATAATTCTTCTCTACTCGGTCATGGAATTGCACTTACTAAATATACCGGTTCTCGTGGTAAATCAGGGAGTAATGATGCTAATGCAGAATTTATGAATAAAGTAAGAAATATTTTTAATAAAGCAGGCGTTGCATGGCAGATTGGTGAACTTGGAAAAGTTGATCAGGGCGGCGGTGGAACTATTGCATTTATGATGGCTAATTGGGGTTGTGAAGTTGTAGACTGCGGTACTTCGATGTTATCTATGCACTCTCCTTATGATCTTCTTTCAAAAGCAGATGCTTATCAAACTTTTTTAGCATATAAAGCTTTCTTTGAAAGTGAATAATTAAAACATATCCCGTAGCGGAATGTTGTGATTGTTCAAAGGAATAAAACTAATGGGAGGGCGTATGATTAGAAAATTTCAATCCAATCCTACCGGTTGGGATGGTGTTGAATCTCATGTTTATAAGGAAAATTCCGGTACATTTTCTAATGTAACAAAACAAATTCTTTTTGATAATCAGGGGGATTTACCTATACAATTTCGTTATTTCGAGGTGGAAAATGGCGGATATTCTTCTTTAGAGCATCATAAGCATATGCATATTGTTGTTATTTTTAAAGGGAAAGGACATGCTCTTTTAGGTGACTCGATACAAGAAGTGTCTGTAGGTGATTTTATTGTTATTGAGCCCTGGAAATTTCATCAATTTAGAGCAGATATGGGTGAAAAATTAGGTTTCTTTTGTATTGTGAATACAAAACGGGATACACCGGTATATCCTACACGTCAAGATATGGAGAATTTTTTAAAGAATTCCGGCATAGCTGCTTTTATGGGAAATAAATGAATTTGTAAGTAAAATAAAACGCTTATATGGATATTTTAAGAAAGAGAAATATTCCATATAAGCGTTTTATTTTATGAAAATATAGTACTGTTTAAGTCACATTTAACACATAAAATTCGTGCATTTATCGATAAGAATAAGTGTGCTATAATAAAGCGTAAGTATAGCTGTTGTTTTTATGGAAATGACTGCTTAAAAGATACTTATGTTAAATAATAAAATAATAGATAACGAGGCTTTACTTATGTCAGAAATAACTACAAGGTTAGAAGCGATTCAAAAGCGAATTGCATTAGCTAGAGAGCGTTCACCTTATCATCAAGATGTGACTTTAGTAGCAGTAACAAAATTTCATCCAATTTCTGAGATGAAAGAAGTCATTGCCCAAGGTATTACTCAAATTGGTGAAAATAGAGTTCAAGAAATGGAAGAAAAGTTTGAACTTTTAACAGAAAAAGTAACTTGGAATTTGCAAGGACATTTGCAGAGAAATAAGGTAAAAAAAGCAGTAGCAATGGCAGATCTTATTCAATCAGGAGACTCTATTGATATTCTTAAAGAAATAGATAAAAGAGCAGGACAGATTGATAAAGTGCAAGATATCCTGCTAGAATTTAACATATCGGGAGAGGAAACCAAAACAGGGATTTCTCCACATGATTTTGAAGAAGCAGTGGAGGTTGCCAAAACATTGCCTCATATTAAGGTAGTAGGACTTATGTGTATGGCACCTGAATTTGGAGATTTAGAACAGACTCGACCGGTATTTAAAGAAGGGCGTCAGTTGTTTGAAAAATTAAAACAACGATTCCCTGAAGGTCAGGTTTCCATTCTTTCAATGGGGATGAGTCATGATTTTGAAATCGCTATTGAAGAGGGGGCTACTATGGTTAGAGTAGGAACATCTATTTTTGGTGAAAGAGTTTATAGGTAAAGTATTGGGAGGATAAAAATATGGGTATGTTTAGCAAATTAAAGGAACAATTTATTGATCACGAAGAATATGAAGATGAAATGTATGAGGATGAAATGTTGGATGAAGATGAGGATTCATCGACAGTAAGAAGTGCAGCTTCTGTAGCACCTCGTTCTGTAGCAGCAAGAAATATTGGTCGTGGTGCAGTAACTACTCGTCAAGCTAAACCTTATACTATGGTTGTTGTAAACCCGAAAGTATTTAATGATTGTGAAAAGATTGCCGATCATCTTAAGCAGTCTCGTCCTGTTGTCATGAATATGGAACAGACTGATCAAGACATTGCACAAAGAGTTGTTGATTATGTGCAAGGTGTTATGTATGCATTGGATGGAAATATTGATCGTGTAAGTGAAAGTATATATCTTTGCGCGCCGAACAACATGAGCGTGTCACGTGAAAATTACGAAGAAGTTAAAGAAACGACAACTTCTACCGTAGATGAACCGCGTTGGCAAGCTCCGCCGCAGGCGTAAATGACTTTTCTTAAAGAAAAGTTAGAATGGTTTCGTAATCAATTCATTGATGAATCTGATGAATTTTATGATGAAACCATAGATGAGAAATTTCAAGAGAATAATCCTCGTTTACAGGTTGGCGCGCTTCCTGCCAGAACGATTCGACCTCATGAATTACTTATCGCTAAACCAAACTATTATTCAGATGCAAAAGCAATAGTTAATGCTTTGCATAATGGAATGGTAGTTATAGTTTTATTAAAAGATGTAGAAAAAGTTACTGCTGCTCGTATTGTTGATTTTATAGGTGGAGCAGTATATCTTTTAAATGCTTCTATGCAATTGCTAAATGAAGAAATTCTTTTAGTAACACCTCCGTCTGTAAGTCTTATTACTGATGATTTAAATCCGGATGATGGAATTTCTCGGTGGAGGAATACTTTATGAAACGAGTCCTTTTAGTTGGTGCAGGTTCTATGGGGAAAGCTATTTTATCCGGATGTATCAAAAATCAGATTTGGAATAAAGATGAAATAATAATTAAGGGGCGCAATGAAGAATCTTCTCGTATCATTGCGGAAGAGTTAGGAGTAGATTTTTCTCTTGATGGGCATGAAGCCGGTCAGGTGGATATGGTGCTTATTGCAGTTAAACCGAATGTGGTGGAGTCTGTGTTATCTATGATTGCACCTTATAAACCTAAGAGAGTTCTTTCGGTAGCGGCAGCTATTCCTATTTCATTCCTAGAAAGCTTACTTATGGAAGGGACAGAAGTTATTCGTGTTATGCCTAATACACCATGCTCTATAGGTGAAGGAATGACGGCTATTGCTCCGGGAAATACTAGTTCGGAAGCATTTATTCAACAAGCACAACTTATTTTTTCTTCTTTAGGGAAAGCCGTGGTTGTTACAGAAAAGCAATTGGATGCATTAGGTGCTTTGGCAGGTGCTGGACCCGGTTATGCATTTGTAATTATAGATGCTTTAGCAGATGCAGGGGTTATGGTAGGACTTCCCCGCGATTTAGCAATAATTGCTGCCGCTCAGACTTTATATGGTGCAGCTAAAATGGTACTCGATACAGGGGCACATCCTGCTATACTCCGTGACGGCGTTACTAGTCCGGGGGGAACTACTATTGCAGGAATTCATGCGATGGAACAAGGCGGTATTCGCGCATCTTTAATGGATGGTGTAAAAGCTTGCATGGCTAAGTCTGATGAAATGAGTAAGATTTATGAAAGATAGAGAAAAAATAATTAATTTCTTTAAGAGCTCCGGCGAAGAAGCGGAAGAAATTGCTGTTCGATTAGTGGATTTAGCAGAATCCATAGAAAAAGGTAAGCCTTTTTCTGTAGGAACGTTTATGTCACCTTATGCAGTGCAGATCGCAAGGACTATTTCTGCACATATGAAAACGGTTACTGCAAAAGCATGGGGCGGATATAATGAGGCGGAACGAGTAAAAATTACATTTATAGACGCAGCATTTCAAGGGAATGTAGATTTTAGTATTGCTTTACTTAAGGTTACTTGGGATGATCGATATCGACTTATAGGGCATCGGGATATTTTAGGTTCTCTCATGGGACTTGGTATCAAGCGAGAAGTTCTGGGCGATATACTTATGCAAGGTGCCTCTGCACAAGTTCTTGTTGAATCTAAAATGGTGGAATGGATAAAACAAAATTTTATAAAAGTAGCTATGGTACCGGTAACAGTAGAAGAAATTTCTTTTGAGGATCTTTCTTTACCGAAACAAACACCTAAAGAGATAAAAGCAACTGTAGCTTCTTTACGTTTAGATGCGGTAGGTGCGGCAGGTTTTGGCGTATCTCGTTCAAAAATGGTATCTGCTATTTCCGGAGATAAGGTACAAATTAATTGGGGACCGGTAAAAGGTCCGGCACAAACAGTGAATCCGGGAGACATAATTAGTTTCCGTGGAAGAGGTAGAATAGAGATTATAGAACTGACCGGTAAAAGTCGTAAAGGACGTACCGGAGTTTGTATTCATCGATATAGATAATAGATATACAGTTATATAAAGCTGATTTTAGTATTAAAGGAGAACATCATGATTACACCAATGGATATTCACAATAAAACATTTTCTAAAAAACTTCGCGGTTATGCAGATGATGAAGTAAATAGTTTTCTTGATGAAGTAGCAAGCGATTATGAAAGAATTTATCGTGAACATCGTGAAATGGAAGAACAGATGGACACTTTAAAGGCGAAATTAGCTAATTATGAAAAAATGGAAGCAACTATGTCTTCTACTTTAGTTATGGCACAGGAAACAGCTGAAAATGTGAAAACTACAGCTAAAAAAGAAGCGGAAGTAATTGTAAGAGAAGCACAGAATCGTGCAGCAAGAATTGTTTCAGATGCAGAAGTAGCGCGTCGCAAGATGAATGCTGATGTTGTGAAAACAGAAGGGGACATGAATCTTTACATTGAAAAACTTCTGGCAAACTTTAACTCTGCATTGAGTTTAATTCAAGCAGCAAAAGCAGCTAGAGCTCCACATGTTATTAATGATGAGGCAACATCGGTGCAAAGTATTTCTGAACCGGTACAAATCATTGCTGAAAATACTGTAGAAGATTCTGCTATAGATGTGGAAGAAGATTTGAATTCTATGGAAACTGAAGAAACAAATGACTGATAAAAAGATAATTACAGAATGGGGAAATCCGGATACAGGGCTTTCTCTTCGTGTAAATCATATTATTCATGAAGAACAAACGCCATTTCAGAATATTAAGATTGTAGATACATTACAGTATGGACGTATGATGATTTTAGATGATGTATTTCAAACTTCTGTTAAAGATGAATGGATGTATCATGAGATGATAGCACATATACCGTTAATGCTTCATCCTTGTCCGGAAAGAGTTCTCATTATTGGTGGCGGTGACGGCGGTTGTGCAAGGGAAGTATGTAAACATGATTGCGTGAAACAAGTAGACCTTTGTGATATCGATCAAAGAGTTTATGATTTATCAAAAGAATATTTTCCCTCTATTGCAGAAGTATTGTTACATCCACCACAAAAATTACATATTCATACGGGGGACGGCATTGCTTTTGCCGGCAAACATGCTGATTTTTATGATGTAATTATAATTGACTGCTCTGATCCTATTGGGCCTGGAGAAGGTTTATTTACAAAAGAATTTTACCAAAGTGCATTTAAAGCTCTTAGAAAAGATGGTGTATTAGTACAACAAAGTGAATCTCCTATTGTACAACAATCATTAGTGCATGAAATCTTTAATGCCATGAATACCGTATTTCCTATTGTGAGAATGTATTATTCTCATGTAGCTATTTATCCGGCATGTTTACATTCTTTCATGTTGGCATCTAAAAAATATGATCCTCTTACGGATGAAGCACGTGTAGAACTTCTACCGGATATGAAGTATTATAATAAAAAAATACAGAAGAGTGCTTTTGTATTACCAAACTTTATAAAAGCTTGTTTATATGAAGGAAAATATTCTTTTTGAAAAATGAAAAGAGCCTCTAAGGGCTCTTTTTCTTACTTTAAATTTCGAATAATTTGTAAAAGTTTATTAGTATCTTCTTCTGTTGTTGACCAAGAAGTACATAGGCGAATTAGAGATTCTGAATCACTCCATTTTTGCATAAAACCAAATTCTACTTGTTCTGCAAGATGAGCTAATAAATTATTTTCAATTACAAAAAAGATTTGATTAGTTGGAGAATCAAAAGGAACTGTAAATTGAGAATTAATTAAAGTTTCTTTTATCTGTTGTCCATATGAAACAGCATTTTGTCCAATAGTTTCATATAAATTATTGGTAAATAATGTATCAAATTGAATGCCTAATAAACGGCCTTTAGCAAGGAGTGCACCATGTTGTTTAATCATTGTGAAAAAATGAGGAATCATGTTTTTTTGAGTAAGAACTACCGCTTCTCCGAAAAGCGTGCCGCATTTAGTACCTCCAATATAAAATATATCAGCTAATTTAGACAAATCCGACAAGGTAATCTCATTATCCGGAGAGCCGAGCGCATAAGCTAATCTTGCACCATCTACATATAAAGGTAAGTGGTATTTATGGCAAACGGTACTTAATGATAGGAGTTCTTTTTTTGTATAGAGTGTACCGAACTCGGTCGGATGGGAAATATAAACCATTCCGGGCATGACTGTATGATTTTTATTTAAATCTGACTGATATTCTTGCATTATACTTTCAATATCAGTTGCGGAGATTTTTCCTTGTTGATGAGGAACGGATAATACTTTATGCCCACCGTACTCAATGGCTCCGGCTTCATGGGTTGCGATGTGACCGGTATTGGCGGCAATTACTCCTTGATAAGGTTTTAATATGCAATCTATAACGGTTGCATTGGTTTGTGTACCACCGACTAGAAATTTTACTTCTCCATTCGGACAGGTGCATGCTTTTAGAATTTTTTGTTCAGCAGAGGTTGTAAATTCGTCATCACCATAGCCTTGCGTTGCATACATATTGGTATCCATTAATTTTTGTATAATTCGAGGATGTGCTCCTGTCATATAATCGGATGTAAAGTGAAGTTTTTCTATCGGTGTAGTCATACATAATCCTTTCTGTAGATACTGTTTGTTATGATATTATAAAGGATAACATAAATAATTATATTTCTCTAATATTTTTATAATGTATATTCTGTACATTACAGAAACAAGTATATATTTCAAATGATGGAGGGGTGAGAAATGGAAACGGTAAAGTGTAAAGCTCTTCTTACAGCTATTGATTTGGGGAGTATGACAGCTGCAGCAGAATCTTTAGGATATACACAATCAGGAATTACACGAATGATATCTTCTTTGGAAGATGAGATTGGGTTCCAACTTCTTAGTAGAGGCAAAGCAGGTGTAAAATTAACTGCAAATGGACGTATTATGTTACCTGCTATTCGAAAATTGGTAAATGCAGCCGAATTAATCGAACAGTTAGGTGCTGAAGTTAGGCATGTATCGACCGGTGTTATTACTATAGGCAGCTACTTTAGTATTTCTGCTTTATGGATGCCTCGTATATTATCTGCATTTGAAAAACAATATCCGAAAGTTAGCATTCGAATTCAAGAAGGCGGAAATCAAGATATGGCTCGTTGGTTAAACGAGAAGTCAGTAGATTGCTGTTTTTGTGCTAAACCGGATAGAACGACTATTTGTGATTGGATTCCTATATTTAAGGATGAATTAGTTGTTTGGTTGCCATCCAACCATCCAAAAGCTGAAAACAAATCTTTTCCATTAACGGATTTAGAAAAAGAACCTTTTATCCAAACTTCACCTAACCAAGATACGGACTTAGATCGACTCATTAAAAGGAACCAGTTAAAGCCGAATACAAGATTTACTACTAGAGACGCTTTTTCTACTTATAATATGGTTTCAGCAGGATTGGGAATTAGTTTTAATCAACGGTTAATTTCTAAAGAATGGAATGGACATGTAAGTGAAATACCTTTCGATCCTCCACAGCATATTTCACTTGGAATAGCAGTTCCTTCTTTGTTGGAAGTATCTCCGGCAACGACACATTTCTTAGAATGTGTAAAAGAACTTATAGATAACAAAGAGATTATTGAAGTAGAATAAGTATTATATAACATATAAAAAGAATTTACATTGACAAGTAAAATAAAGTGTACCATAATGAGCACAGTTTATTTATGAGTTTATGAAGAATCGAATATAGGGAAAGTGAGCATAAGAATTATGTATTTCTTTATTGATACAGCAAAAATTGAAGATATAAAGAAAGCAAATGAGATGGGAATTATTTCAGGGGTAACAACGAATCCGTCTTTAATCGCAGCAGCAGGAGGAGATTTTCATGAAACGGTCAAAGAAATTGCTTCCGTTATAGAAGGACCTATTAGTGCAGAAGTGCTTGCTGATGATACAGAAGGTATGGTGCAACAAGGTATAGAATTGTCGAAAATAGCTCCTCAAGTAGTTATAAAAATACCTATTACTGCGGAAGGACTAAAAGCGGTTTCTATTCTTAAAGAAATGGGGATTCGTACTAATGTGACCTTAATTTTTTCTGCAACCCAAGCATTGATAGCAGCAAGGGCAGGAGCTTTTTTTGTGAGCCCTTTTGTGGGGAGAATTGAAGATGTTGGTGGGGATGGTATTGCACTGATTGACAATATTTCTACTATTTTCAAATTACATCATATTGAAACAAAAATTATTGCAGCATCCATTAGAAAAACGCAACATATTAGGCAATGTGCATTAGCAGGTGCTGATGTAGTGACAGTACCTTTTAAGGTGTTAATGGAATCTATTAATCATCCGCTCACTACGGCAGGGATTGCAAAATTTAAATCTGATTGGAAAAAAACACAGCATGAATAATTATAAAAGGCGCAGCTGCGCCTTTTTAGGTGGATAGAGGTTTAAAGAATGATGTTTTGTACGAAAAACAATGATTTTAATGAACTGCTTAAAACGATGATTCCTTTAGTACTATCTCAATTATCACTTATGGGAATGAATGTTATGGATGCTACGATGAGTGGACATGCCGGAGCTGTTGAATTAGCAGGGGTTTCTATGGGGACTAGTTTATTTATGCCTATAATTGCTTCGTTTACCGGAATATTAGCGGCAGCTACACCTATGATTGCACAATTGCTTGGAAGAAGACGTGAAGTATATATTCCTTATGTAGTCAGAACCGGATTAGTGTTAGGAATTATATTAACATTATTTTTTGCAATAGGTTATTTTTTAGGGATTAGTCCTATAATGATTTACTTGAATTTGGAACCTGGTGTAGAACATATTGCAAGAACGTATCTTTTGTTGATGATTATAAATTTACTTTTTCAAACATTATTATTCCCTCTTCGTGCTTTAATTGATACGGTGGGATCTACAGCAACATCGATGCGATTAGTTTTATTGGCATTACCAATTAACGGACTGTTAAATTATTTACTTATTTTTGGTAAGTGGGGAGTTCCTCGTTTGGGAGGAATTGGTGCAGGGGTTGCGACTGTATGTACCTCTTTATTTATGCTCTTGTTATTCTTATTTGTAGTTTTTAGGGATAAAAAATATAGAGCTTCTGAAATTTTTGAACGTTTTGAGATGCGAAAAACAGAATGGAGAGAATATATTTCCATTGGAGTTCCTAATGGTCTTTCCATACTGATGGAAGCAGGTGTATTTGGCTTTATAATTATTTTTATTGCTCCTTTTGGTACGGTTTCTATTGGCGCTCATCAATCAGCACTTAGTTTCTGTAATTTAATTTATGTATTGCCAATGAGTTGCTCTATGGCGATGACTATTTTAGTAGGCTATGAGGTAGGGGCGCAAAATTTTAATAGGGCAAAAATGTTAAGTCGTATGGGGATAAGATTAACGTTAACTTGTGCTATGATTACCGCTTTATCAACAGTGATGGGAAGATTTCTTATTGCAGGTCTTTATACAGAAAGTACAGAAGTATTATTATTAGCCGGACGATTTTTATTATATGGAGCAGGGTGGCAGTTGTTTGATGCGGTTGCTGCTCCTATTCAAGGAATTTTAAGAGGATATAAGGATACAACCATTCCTTTTATTATGATGTTAATTGCTTATTGGGGTGTGGCTTTGCCTGTAGGTTTATTTTTAGATCATGTCATGGGACAAGGAGCTATTTCTTATTGGCGAGGTTTGGATTGTGGAGTAGGAACATCTGCTATTTTATTATTAATACGCCTTTATATTATAGAAAAACGATATAAAATAATATGATTTTTTAAATAAAATTTATTATAGACAAATATTTTTTATATGATAAAATATATGTTTACTATAAGCGTATAAACTCAAAATATGCAAAAAAGACATTAAAATCATTAATTTCATAAAATCAATGATTATGAATTAAAAATTAAAAAATGTGTTTTTAATAACAAAAATGAATGATTTTTAATTCATAAAGGTAATTGACATATTTTGCGAATACGATTATACTAAAAACACAAACTATCAAAAGATAGTATCTTAAAAAGAAAGGAGCAGACACATGGCAGAACCACAGCGTACGTATGTAACACAAGAATTCTTAGAAAAGATGAAGAATGAACTTGCACAACTTAAGACTAAGAAGCGTGCAGAAGTAGCACAGAGACTTAAGGAAGCAATTGCAATGGGCGATCTTTCTGAAAACTCTGAATACGATGATGCTAAGAATGAACAATCATTTGTTGAAGGTAGAATTCTTGAATTAGAGACACAGATTCGTACTGCAGTAGTTATTCAAACTACTAAGAGTAATCATGTGGCTATGGCTTCTACTGTCCTTATTGCTAATAACAAGACGGGCGAAGAAGAAACCGTAACTATTGTAGGCAGTACAGAAGCAGATCCTTTTGAAGGAAAGATTTCCAATGATTCTCCCGTAGGGAGAGCATTACTCGGGACAAAGGCTGGAGATATAGTAGAAGTGGATACACCACAAGGCGTAATCAAGTATAAGGTACTTGAAATACGTGGTAGTGAAGATAAATGAGCCTTACGGCTCATAGATAAGTAATACCTCAGAAGAAAAATAAAAAGCTTCTTATAGAGGGGCTTTTGCTTATTATTATCCACACTATTATTGATTGAAAGCGAGAAGAATCATTATGACAACAGAACAAACAACTAGACAGCATACTAACGAACAAAGAGAAATTAGAATTAGCAAGTTGGATCAAATCCGTGCTCTTGGTTATGAACCCTTTGGAAATCGTTTTGAATGGGATCATACATCCGGACAGATTATTGAAAACGCAGATACACTGGAACAGTCGGAAGAGCACGTAAGATTAACAGGTCGTATCATGATTGTTCGTGATCACGGTAAGACTGCCTTTTTGACTATTCGTGATTCTGTAGGGGATATTCAGCTTTATATCCGTCAAGACACTGTAAGTGAAAAGGAATGGCAGTTGTTCCATTTGTTAGATAGAGGAGATATTCTCGGTGTTGAAGGCGTAGTATTCCGTACACACTCCGGAGAGGTAACTGTTCGTGTAGAAACATATACTATTCTTACAAAGGCATTGCGCCCCTTACCGGATAAGTGGCATGGACTTACTGATAAGGAACAGCGTTATCGAATGAGATACGTTGACCTTATTATGAATCCGGAAGTAAGAAAGGCATTCGTGACTCGTACTAAGATGCTTGCAGCTATCAGACAGTACTATACCGAACGAGGATTCCTTGAAGTAGAAACTCCGGTTCTTCAACCGTTGTATGGTGGTGCGAATGCACGTCCGTTTATCAGTCATTTAAATGCATTAGATATGACCATGTATTTACGTATTGCGCCAGAACTTTATTTAAAGAGATTGTTAGTTGGCGGTGTTGATCGTAACTTTGAAATTACCCGTAACTTTAGAAATGAAGGTATGGATGCTAAGCATAATCCGGAATTTACTGCAATGGAAAGTTATCAAGCATATGGTGATATTGAAGATGCTATCAAGCAGACTGAAGATGTAGTAGCTCTTTGTGCACAGATTGCACACGGCAGCACTCGTTTCATGTATGAAGGTATAGAATTAGATGTAACTCCTCCATGGCCACGTATGACTATGGCAGGTGCCGTACTCAAGTACACCGGAGAAGACTTTGGTGATTTGTCTGATATCACAAGAGCACGTGAAATTGCAGATCGACTTAATGTAGAATATGGTGAATTTGATGGGGCAGGTAAGATTCTTGCTAATGTATTTGATGAATATGTTGAAGATAAGCTTGTTCAACCATGTCATATTACTATGCATCCAATTGAAGTATCTCCATTGTCTAAGTTGAATGGAGAAAACCCACGTCTTACAGATAGATTTGAATCTTATATGTTTACTCGTGAATTAGCTAATGGGTTCTCTGAATTAAATGATCCTTTAGATCAGCGTAAGAGATTTGAATTACAGCAGGCTGAAAGAGATCATGGTGATGATGAAGCACATCCGGTAGATGAAGATTTCATGAAGGCATTGGAATATGGTATGCCACCAACAGCCGGATTAGGAATAGGTTTAGATAGATTGTTCATGTTTATGACAGGAGCACATTCTATTCGTGATATCATTCTATTCCCGATGATGAGACCGGCTCCGGAAGGTGAAGATGACTAATTCATAGTAAGTACATAATAAAAAGCATAATCCTAGTGATTATGCTTTTTTGTTTATAAAAAAAGCAAGCAGCATTATGCCGCTTGCTTTTTATGGATTTATATCATCAAAAAAATGAGGATTATTATTTAATTTTTCACAGACTTCACTTAAACAAACTAAACCGGATAATAATTGACGATGATCACATGCATAACTAATTCGAAAACTGTGAGGAACATTAAAGATATCTCCCGGTGTAATTAAAGTTCCCGTTGTATTATAGAGATAACTACATAACTTTTCAGATGGTACATCATAATCATAAAAAACTAATACAGTAGAGCCTGCTTTAGGATAGACATAGGAAAGGTGATTTTTATTTTGCCGTAACCATCCGTCAAGTGTAATAAGATTTACACGGAGAAGACTCATGTTTCTATCAATTAAAGCTTTTTTATATTTTAATGCTATAGCTGCAATATATTCTTTTATACCACCGACACTACTCATATCATAACCGATGTGATATTTGATATTTTGCATAGCTTGTTTATCTTTAGTAGCAATCCATCCCAATCTAATACCTGCCATGGAGCAAGCTTTTGACATAGAACCGACAGAAATGCCTTTTTCATAAAGGTCTGCAATAGAAGGGCATACTTGATCATCTTGCAACACATGACGATATACCTCATCACAAATGATATAAGTATTATATTTGCGAGCCACTTCAATAAGCTCTTTTAGTTCATGGAGGCTTAAGAGTGCTCCGGTCGGATTATTGGGGTTGGAAAGTGTAATTAATTTAGTATTGTTGTCACAAAGTGCATCTAATTCTTCTTTACAAATGGAATATCCTTTTTTAGGGTCTCTATGAAGAATACGTACTTCCGCACCGAAAGATTTTGGGAGAGAAATAAATTGTTGATAATCCGGATAAATCGCAATTACATTATCATTAGGTTCAATTAAGGACCAAATAAGATGGCTATTAGCAAAAGTAGCACCATGTGTTGCTAATATGTTTTCCGGCAATATTTCTGTATATAGCTCTGAAATTGCTTGTTTTAGTATGGGCGTTCCACCATCAATATTTCCATAATCCAATTTTACTTGACATAATTTTGACAGAAATTGTTTTTTATCGATTTTAGTGATTTGTATAAAGTCATCAAGTGTTACTGCATAAACGCAGTTTTCTGCTAAATTATATTTTGTATTAGATTCCCGTTTTTTTAACCATTCCTCAAGTTTAAAAGGTTCAATATGCATAACATTTCTCCTCTATTAAAACGCTTAGATATGTAGAAAGATAAAAGTCCATGTTATACAAAAATGTATAATTACAAGTTAATAAAATGGTAAATGAGTAACAAATTAAATTAACATATATACCTTTATTATATAGCAAAATGATAAAAAACAAAATATGTATATTAAATTATTTTAAATATGTATATATTCAAAATAAACAAAATATAAAATATTCGTAGTTAAATGTATGCAGCATAAACCGAGAGTTGCTTATTATAATAAATAAAATATTACAACTTTTGATAAAATAAATAAACTATAACTTAAATTATGATTTAATTACAGTACAAATATATAATACAAAAGTTATATAAAAAGATAAAATTTATTAAAATATAATCAATTTAGCTATATTTAACTAAATATACGGTTTTTATAATATATTATCATATAAATTGTTACATAAAATTTATTTTTGCGTTATAAAGTATTAGTCAAGGTTACTTGTGGGGTGGTAAAGTAGAGTTGTAAAGGCTAAAAGCTATTTTATGTGCGCACAGTTATATAAGCTTTGGCAATTTCATAATTGTTAATGGAGGTCATGTATGAAACAACTCAAGTTTGCTTATACCGAAAAAGCATTGGCTGCATTCGGTGCGATTGAAGGTCGTGAATTAGCTTGTCTTAAGAAAACAGATTACACTGACGTATCTGCAGTTATTATTACTGATGCAGAAGATGACATTAAATTCTTAGATGCTAATGAAGCTATTGCAGCTTTTGGTATTCCGGTATTTGCAGTTCTCGTTGAAAACGAAACTCTCCCGGATTGTCTCCAGGGCAAGATTAAAGGTGCAATTAACATTGGTGAATCTAAGCATGAAGTCTTCGTATATCAGATCGAAAAAGCTGCTAAGAATTATGAAGCTGGACTTATTCCGCCATTCTTCAAAGCATTATCTGATTATGCAGACAGCGGTCGTAACTCCTGGACAACACCAGGTCACCATGGCGGTGAATCTTTCTTACAGCACCCGGCAGGACGTCGGTTCTATGAATTCTTTGGAAAGAATATGTTCTTGTCTGACTGCTCTTGCTCTGATGCAGGTATGGGTGATTTACTTCTCCATGAAGGTGCTCCATTGGATGCAGAACGTCATGCAGCAGAAGTATTTGATGCAGACAAAGCTTATTTCGTATTGAACGGTACTTCTACAGCAAACAAGATGGTTCTCAATGCTGTTTTAGCTCCAGGTGATATTGTTCTTTATGATAGAAATAATCACAAGTCTATTTCTCAGGGGGCTTTGATTCAGGCAGGTGCTATTCCGGTATACATGGAAGATGCTCGTAACCCATTCGGATCCATCGGTGGTATTAAGAATCACTGTTTCACTGAAGAATATATTCGTAATGCAATTGCAGAACGTGATCCTGTAAGAGCTAAGGCTGAAAGACCGGTTCGTTTAGCAGTTATTCAGCTCGGTACTTATGACGGTTGTATCTACAGTGCACGTCAGGTAGTAGATAAGATTGGTCATCTTTGCGACTATATCTTGTTCGACTCTGCATGGGTTGGTTATGAACAGTTCATTCCAATGATGAAGGACTGCAGTCCATTGCTTCTCGACCTCAAGCCGGAAGATCCGGGTATCTTCGTAACTCAGTCTGTTCATAAACAGTTAGCTGGTTTCTCCCAGGCATCTCAGATTCTCAAGAAAGATAAACATGTTAAGGGACAGGCTCGTTATGTAAACCACAAGCGTTTGAACAACACATTCATGCTTCATGAATCTACATCTCCAATTTATTCCATCTTCGCATCTCTTGACGTAAACGCTAAGATGCAAGAAGGTAAAGCAGGTAGATATCTCTGGAAGCAGGTAGTTAAGGCTGGTATCGAATTACGTAAGGCAATTATCCGTAACTGCCATTACCTCCGTCCAATGCTTCCTGCAACTGTTCATGGCAAACCATGGGAAGATGGCGATACTGAAAAGATGGCTAATGACATGGCATACTGGACACTTACTCCAGGTGCTGAATGGCACGGGTTTGAAGGATACGGCGAAGGCCAGTTCTTATTGGATCCATGCAAACTTCAGTTAATGACACCAGGTATTGATTTGAAGACCGGTGAGTATACTGAATTCGGTATCCACGGTGCTATTTTGTCCAAGTATCTCCAGGCTAACAACCTCATTCCTGAAAAGAATGACTTGAATGCTATCTTGTTCTTGCTCACCCCGGGAACCGATATGACTAAGGTTGCTGACCTTGTTGCTAAGCTCTGCGAATTCGAAAGACTTGTAGATGAAAATGCTCCAATGTCTGAAGTACTTCCAGCTATTTATTATGCTAACGAAGATACTTATAAGGGCTTTACCATTAGAGATCTTGCTCAGAAGATGCAAGACTTCTACTCCGCTCGTAAGGTTAACCGTTTACAGCAGCGCTTGTTCATGAAGGACTTCTTGCCTGAATACTTCATGGCTCCACAGGATGCTAACTATGAACTCGTTCGTGGTCACTGTGAATTGGTAAAACTTTCTGAAGCTAGAGGTCGTGTAGGTCTTGAAGGTGCACTTCCATACCCACCAGGAATCTTGACCATGCAACCGGGTGAACGTTGGTCTGACACTTGCGTTGACTACTTCCTCGCATTAGAAGAAGGTATTAACCAGTTGCCAGGATTTACACCGGAAATTCAGGGTGTATACTTCCAGCCGGTTGAAGATGGATCTGTTCGTGCATTTGCATACTGTCTCGATAAAGAAACAGAAGAAAGATACATCAAGACTGCTGCAGAACGTAAAGCATTACGTGATGCTGATGCAAGATAATTTGCAAATACAAACAACAAGTTTGTGTTAATAAAAAGGCGAAGATTTTCTTCGCCTTTTTCATTTTATATAAACTTGAACTCCAAGAAAGAAGAATATGACTATCTAATTTATACATTGCGATTTATTATATGTATAATACTGTAGTTAATAAGTAGTAAAAATAATATAACATTAAGTTATTTATTTGTTTATAGACATAAATAAATAACTTAATAAACAAGAAGAATTTGGTATAAATAAACTATGGAGATTTTTGTAAAATTAGTGTATAATTTAGTTGCACGTGTGAGTACGTGTTTCATCTGATAGGGTCCATAGCGGAGCACTGAAAGGTTCATTTCAGTGTAGTTAAACAATCCATAATCTTTTTAAGGATTATTATTTGTTGGGTATATTGTTTTATACATATATCCAAAGGAGTGTTATAATGGAAAACTCTAAGAAGATGAGTGTGACACAGCTTATTATTATTACAGCTGTTAACATGATGGGTTCCGGCATCATCATGCTCCCTGCAAAGCTTGCTCAGGTAGGTGGACTTTCCATCGTATCTTGGTTAGTTACAGCAGTAGGCTCTATGCTCCTCGCTTATGCATTTGCTAAGTGTGGTATGTACAGCAAGAGACCGGGCGGCATGAGTGGTTATGCAGAATATCCATTCGGCAAGGGCGGAAACTTCCTTTGCGGCTATACCTATGGCGTATCTCTTGTTATTGCGAACGTTGCTATTGCTACCTCTGCTGTAGGTTATGGTGTGGTATTCTTTGATGCGGAACTTAGCCCAATTATGTCTTGTGCTGCAACTATTGCAGTATTGTGGATCACCACATTACCAAACTTCGGTGGCCCATCCATTACTGGTAAGATCGGTTCTGTAACAGTTTGGGGTGTAATTGCTCCAATTCTGATTATCTCTACCGCTGGTTGGTTCTTCTTCTCCGGTGATATGTACGCTGCAAACTGGAACGTACATGATATGCCATTCGGCGAAGCTGCAACCAATGCTATTACCATGACTTTGTGGTCCTTCCTCGGATTGGAATCTGCTTGTGCTAACGCTGACGCAGTTGAAAATCCGGAAGAAGCTGTTCCGAAGGCAGTATTGTTTGCTACCGCTCTTTGCGCAGTAGTATACATTGCTTCTACCAACGTAATGTTTGGTATGCTTTCTGCTGAAGAAATCGTACAGAGCTCTGCTCCATTCGGACTTGCATATGCTCATATGTTCGGACCGGCAGTAGGTAAGTTGGTAATGGGTCTCATGACCTTAGCTTGTCTCGGTTCCTTGTTGGGCTGGCAGTTTACTGTTCCGAATATCTTCAAGGCAATGGCTGATGAAGGATTTATTCCGGAAGTATTCGCTAAGGTTAATGGTAAGGGTGCTCCATACATGGGAATGCTTATTCTCGGCGGTATCCAGACATTACTTGGTCTTTCTGCAATTAGCCCAAGCTTGAACGAACAGTTCGAAGTATTGGTAAACCTTGCAACAATTACAAACCTCGTTCCATACATCCTCTGCATGGCTGCTGTTAAGATTATTATGATCTGCGGTGGCAAGGGTGATGAAACCGGTATGCCAATGATTGCAGCAACTCTTGGCACTGCATACAGCTTGTACGCATGCTACGCATGCGGAATGGATGCCTGCACCTACGGTGCATTGGTAACATTCGCTGGCTGGATGTTCTACGGCTATATTTCTCCACGTTACGACTACGAAAGAAATATGGAAGTTCACAAAGCTGCATAAGAAATTTAATTATATCCGCTAAGACCCAATCACTAAAAAAGACGAACAAAGCGTTCGTCTTTTTTTAGTCTCTATATTTTTTATAAAAGGAGTTTCTTAATAAATTAATTTATTTTGTGTTTTTTCTCTACATAAATTAATCGAAGAGTTACTAGAATTGCAGAGCAGGCAATTCCAAAATCTATACCTTGCCAGTAAGCAAAGGCGCCATTTCCTAATGTATGATCTAAGAATAAACAAGACGGGAAGCAAATACCCCAGTAAGCGATTAACATAAGGAAGAATGGTATTTGTGCATCTTTATATCCACGTAGGATTCCTTGTATTGGAGCAGCAATAGCATCAAACATTTGCCAAGCCGCTGCATAAATTAAAAAGTGTCCGGCTTCTTTTATAACAGTAAGGTCAGCAGAGTAAATGGAGGCAATTTCTTCTCTAAGTGTAATGGTTAAAATAAATGTAATAAAAGAACCTATAATAGATAAAAATAGTCCGGCAGAACGAAAAGTTCGTGCTTTGTCATAATTTTCTCCACCAACTGCTGTGCCTACCAGAATTGTTAATGCCATAGAACACGAGAGCGGAAACATATAAGCAAGTGTTGAAAAATTATTAGCAACTTGATAAGCAGCCAGTACTGTTGTTCCAAATTTTGCAATAAATATAATAATGAGTCCAAATAGAGAGGTTTCCATAAATATACCTAAGCCATTTGGCAAACCTAATGAAAGATACTCTTTCCAAATTTTTTTCGTAGTTGTAATCTGGGAAAATATTTTTTTCCCCATAAAACGAGAATCAGACCAGGTAATGTATAAAAACAATAAAAATAATATAATATAGGTAATCATGCTTGAGATTCCGGATCCGATTCCACCTAATTGGGGGAATCCAAAATTCCCATAAATTAAAAGATAATTAAACAAGGCATTGATTGGAAGAGCAATCAAGAATAGTTTCATAGATATGGAAGTATTTCCTATTGTATCAGTTAGAGCACGAAGTGGAATAACTAATGCTTCAAAGAATACAGAGCCCATCATAGCCAGTAAATATCCACGTGCAATTTTTTCTACCGGTGGAGTTAATTGCAAGGAATTCATGAGTGTATCAATAAACAGGAAATAAGAAGTTATAAAAATAACTCCTATAATTATAGCTAAAAATAGTCCTGTACGGACTACGATAGGAATATTTTTTTTATCTCGTCGTCCTTTTAATTGAGCTAGCATAGGTGTTCCTGCCATTAATAACCCTACAATGGATGCTAATGGAGGATAACAAAGACCCGCTCCAACAGATACACCGGCCAGATCATTTGGTCCTGCATGTCCACTCATCGCAGTGTTAATAAAGTTCATTCCTACAACAGAGATTTGTGCAATAAGTATAGGAATCATTACTGTCATGAGTTGTTTTATATGACGATGTATTTGAGTAAACATAATGTAATCACCTATAGAAATAAAAAAAGACGCCGGTAAGCGTCTATTCATTCTTATCTTATAAAAAGATATAGTAACCCTCTAAAAGCATATAGCTGTAGAGAAACTTTTTCAATATAAAAATAGAGACGCTTACAACAATGTAAATTAAAAATAGAACAGCAAATCCGCTGTTCACACTAATATATAAAAGCGCCTTGGATGGGAGGAATAACTCTTTTAGTTATAAGAGTGGATACACTGGATTCAATGTTATTAATCTTTGCTACAAAAGTAGTTCTGCTTATATACATTGCCATCCACCTCCTTATAATATTTATTTTACTTATTTGTGCTTGTAGTAAATTCATGTAATTGTTATGTATTAAAAGTACTTATATATATGATAACATAGTTTATTTTGTTTTGAAAGAAAAATACAATAACCGGTCTTTATTATGATAACGTGTACAGTTTTTATTACTTTTTTATTAATTGATAAAAAGGCAATAATATATATGAGAAATAATTAATTGTAATCAAATACTAATAAGTTTTGATTACATTGTTTTCTATGATATAATTGTTATATAATTAATGTCAGATGTATATATAAAGAGAGTTTGATACTAAACCACGCATCTTTTGTAAATGATTCAACTTCACGTGAGTTGAGGTGAGGAGATAAATATTATTAATAATATTTATCTTTTTTGTGGGAATTTTTGAAAGGGAGGCAGTATGAAGATTACATTTACTTCGTTATCATATTTTCAGAAGATTGCAGAATTGCAACATATGACTAGAGCAGCAGCGGCACTTCATGTTGCACAGCCGTCTTTAAGCCGAACTATCAAGTCCTTGGAAGAAGAATTAGATGTGCCGCTTTTTGATCATCGAGGAAGAAATATTGTATTAACTAAATATGGAGAAATATTACTTGCTCATGTTAATTTAATTATGAAAGAGATGGAAGCGGCAAAAAAAGAATTAAAAGAAGCAGAAGAAGCTGCACATAAAACTGTAAAATTATCTTTATATGCAGCATCTAAGTTAGTACCCTCTTTCCTTATGGAATTTAGAAAGAGACATCCCGATATTCGTTTAGAAATTTTATTGCAAGGATTGCAAACCGAGCATCATGTGGGCTATAAAGGATGTGACTTAGCACTTTGCTCAAATATTCATCCTTTAGATGATGGACATTCTGTTACTCTGTTTAAGGAAGAGATTATGTTGGCTGTTCCAGACACTGATCCACATGCTAATATGCCTTCTGTAAATTTAAGTGATTTTTCTGAATCCAGCTTTATTTGTCTTCATACAGGACAAAGTCTTCGTACTGTAACAGATTATTATTGCCGAGAGGCCGGGTTTATGCCTAAAGTGGCATTAGAAAGTGATAGTCCTGAAACGGTACAAGAATTTATAAGAACCGGGTTAGGAATTTCCTTTGTTCCTCAAATCACTTGGGGGGGTGTTGGTGGAGAAAATGTAGTTTTAGTGCCTATTGCATCTCCTCGGTGTTATCGTTACATTAGTTTAACTTGGGATAAAAATAGAGAATTGCCGGCTCCGGCCGCAGAATTAAAGAAATTTATTATTGATCATTTTGCTGATTTTGCTAAAAGTTATGCTGCAAAACGTTTTAGTCAATTTAATAAACATTAATTATAGAAGAGGGGATATATATCCCCTCTTCTATAATTAATGTTTATTACTGATATAAATAATTTATTATAATATGGAAAGGAGTTAATGTTGAAACTTACATTAATGGTTATGACTTACTTTCAGAAAGTAGCAGAACTTCAACATGTAACTAAAACTGCGGAAGCACTTCAGGTTGCACAACCGACTGTGAGTAGGGTGATTAATTCTATAGAAAAAGATTTTAATGTTCCTTTGTTCACAAGAAAAGGAAGAAATATTACGCTAACACCTTTTGGAGAAATATTACTTAAGCATACTAATCGTATTTTGGAAGAAGTAGAATTAACTAAACGAGAATTAGATACGGCTAAGCAACAAGAACAACAAACGGTACGTCTTTCTATATCAGCTGCTTCTAAGTTGTTACCTGTATTTCTTGCCGGATTTAAGAAAGAGTATCCGGAAGTAAATTTTGAATTATTATTACGAGGTGCTAATGAAAGACCTAGTAGTATTGGAGGATTGAATACTGATTTAGAGTTGACCAGTGATATTAAACCTATGACTAATGATCATTCGGTTACTTTATTTAGAGAAGAATTATTGATGGCATTACCGCAATCAGATCCTCGATCAAAAATGATTAGTGTAAATTTAAATGATTTTGCGGAAGACGGTTTTATTTGTTTACATAAAGGACAAAGTTTACGTAAAATTATTGAATACTATTGTAGAAAAGCAGGATTTACACCTCGTGTAGATTTAGAAAGTGATAGTTTACTTACGGTAAGAGAGTTTATCAGAGCGGGAATGGGGATATCTTTAGTACCGCAAATTACTTGGAGTGACATTTCCTGCGGGGAACAAGTCACTTTAATTCCTATTACATCTCCAAGGTGCTATAGGTATATTACTTTAACTTGGGATGGAAGCGTTCCTCTATCAAGACCTGCTGTTCTTTTAAAAGATTACATTATAAGATATTTTGCTGATTACGCAAAAACAAAAGCTGTTATTTATTAAATATACAAGTATAAAATGCTATATATTTTATATTGGAAAAGATGATAGTAAATAGTAAAGTTTTGCTGAGAAAAATAATAAAATAAATTTAATTATTATATAAACTGAATATAAACTAATGAATAAAATAAAAACACAAAAAAAGTATTAATAAAAAATATATAACTTACATGTAATCAAAAAATGTATATAAAATAGAAATAAAAAATATTTTACATACAGAAAAATGAAATTATAAACAAAAGATATAAATACAAATAACTTTTAAAATAATCAGTGTTTATCGCTGAAAAATCTCATATAAAAAAAAGAGTTTCTAAATTATTATAAAAAAAAAGAGCATAAAGAATATTTGTGATATATATATATTCTGATATAACAATAAGTAAAAGTAATTAATAATAATTATAGAGAATAATTAGTTTATTTAATTAAATGTGAGATATAAAATGAATTAGAATGCAAATGATATTGGTTTATGAGAGGTGATTGTACTAAAATAGGTATGTAAACGTGAAGTGATTTATGTAATCGCTGACACGAATAAAATGTTTTACAATCGGGTGCACACGGTTGTGAGATATGTCCACTAATTTAGTAGGAGGTCTTAATTAATGAAGCATTTTAAACTTGCTTATTCAGACAAAGCTTATTCCGTTCTTAATCCAATTACCGAACGTGAAATCGTTGGTCTTAATGACACCGATTTTACCGATGTAGCAGCTATTGTTATTACTGATGCTGATACTGCGATTTTGGACGAAGAAGCAAAGATCGCAGCATTTGGTATTCCGGTATTCTTAGTACTTGTAGAAGGAACCTCTGTTTGTGATGAAGTTCTCAAAAAAGTATTCCGCGTAATGGACTTGAGAGAAGTTAACCGTGGATTATATGAACGCCAGATTGAAAGTGCAGCAGCTAAATATGAAAGCGATATGTTGCCACCATTCTTCAAAGGATTAGCTACATATGTAGAACAGGGATATGCTCAGTTTGACTGCCCAGGTCATCAGGGTGGTGCGTACTTCGCTAAGCATCCGGCTGGTCGTGCATTCTATGATTTCTTCGGTGAAAATATTTTCAGAGCTGACCTTTGTAACGCTGACGTTGCATTGGGCGACTTGTTAATTCACCAGGGGCCTGCTTTAGCTGCTCAGCAACATGCTGCTAAGGTATACAATGCAGACAAGACTTACTTCGTATTGAATGGTACTTCTTCCTCTAATAAGGTTGTTCTTAATGCAGTTGTTGCTCCTGGAGATATTGTTCTCTATGACCGCAATAACCATAAGTCCAACGCACACGGTGCACTCGTTCAGCAGGGTGGTATTCCGGTTTACCTCGAAACATCCCGTAACTCTTACGGTTCCATCGGTGGTATCTTGGCACACTGTTTCGATGAAGACTACATTCGTAAATTGATTGCAGAACGTGATCCGGTTAAGGCTAAAGCTGAAAGACCAATTCGTTTGGCAGTTATTCAGCTCGGCACTTATGACGGCTGTATCTATAATGCACGTCAGGTAGTAGATAAGATTGGTCACCTTTGCGACTATATTTTCTTTGACTCTGCATGGGTTGGTTATGAACAGTTCATTCCAATGATGAAGGATTGCAGTCCATTACTCCTTGATCTTGGTCCAAATGATCCGGGAATTTTCGTAACCCAGTCTGTTCATAAGCAGCAAGCAGGCTTCTCTATGACATCTCAGGTTCATAAGAAGGATAAACATATTAAGGGACAGGATCGTTATGTACACCACAAGGTAGTTAATAACGCATTCATGATGCATGCATCTACATCTCCATTCTATCCACTCTTTGCAGCACTTGACGTAAACGCTAAGATGCAAGATGGTGAAGCTGGTCGTTATCTCTGGGCGCAGTGCGTTAAGGACTCTATTGAAGTACGTAAGAAAGTTATGCGTACTTGTCACTACCTCCGTCCACTCGTACCGCCGATGGTTCATGGCAAGAAGTGGGAAGATGGCGACACTGAAAAGATGGCTACAGATATGGCATACTGGGCATTTGAACCGGGTGCTAAGTGGCATGGATTCGAAGGCTATGCTGAAGGTCAGTACTTCGTTGACCCAATGAAGCTTCAGTTTGTAACCTGTGGAATTAAGGAAGACGGTACTTATGATGATTTCGGTATTCCGGGAACCATCTTGGCTAACTTCCTCCGTGGAAATGGTATTATTCCTGAAAAGTGCGACTTGAATGATATTCTCTTCCTCCCGACTCCGGCAGAAGATATGACCAAGTATGATGACTTGGTAGCTAAATTCATCAAGTTCGAAAAACTTGTTGATGAAGATGCTCCAATGTCTGAAGTTCTTCCAAATATTTACTATGCTAACGAAGATATTTATGCTGGTTGGACAATTCGTCAGTTGTGCCAATACATGCATGATTTCTACAAGGGACATGAAACTTCTACAATTATGAAGCGCTTGTTCTTAAGAGATTACTTGCCGGAATATGTAATGAATCCGCATGATGCTAATATGGAACTCATTGCTCGCCATTGTGAACTCGTTCCTCTCGATCAAATCGAAGGCAGAGTTGCTCTTGAAGGTGCACTTCCATATCCACCAGGACTTCTTTGTATCCAGCCAGGTGAACGTTGGGCTCCAACTGTAACCAAGTACTTCCAGATTTTGACCGATGGTATCAATAAGATGCCGGGATTCGAACCGGAAATTCAGGGTGTATACATTGAAGAAGGTGAAAACGGACTCAAACAGGCTTATGGCTATGTATTGAAGAAGGAATTTGATCCGGCATTTAAATAATAATTAACACTTGTGTTACTTATTACAGAATAAAGGATATCACCTTATAAAAAAGAGACTGTGGAAATCACAGTCTCTTTTTTGATGTTTTTAAAACCAATCATTGTAATATATTTTAGTCATCACTTATAATAAAGAAGATAATTTATATAGGTGGTGAAATAAAAATATGTTTGGGATTGATAGTAATTCGATTCAAATTGAAAGAGCAAAAAATTGGTGTAAAAACATTGAAGCAGCTAATGGAGTAGACATAGAAATAAAGAAAAAAATTTGTAATAAGATAGCTAAACAACTTATATGGATATTTATTTTTTCTATGATTTTTGAAATGGCTGCTTTGTTTCTTTTTATACCGGATACAACTTTTGAGGTTTTTAATAATATATCCAATTTGATTAATAATGTTGATAGGAGTAGACCCTCCGGAAATTATAAAGGGCTTGCTCTTTTGGGGATTATTTTATGGATGCCATTTGTTATAGTACCTATTGCCATAACATTTTTTTGGAGAAAGAAAATATTAAAAGAAGAATTTCAAAAATTAAAGAGTTCCATGGATTATATGCCTAATTATCTACTGGATTCTATTTTTTGGGATTTTAATCAAGAATTAGAATTAAATAGAGAAGTATTTAATAATCAAGTTTGGAATTATCAAGTCTATATAAAAAGATCATCCAAAGAGTGGAAACCACAAAAAATTGTATTGAATTCCACAGCTTTTTACTGTGTATATGAAGCTTTTATCTATGACTCAAAAAAATTATTTGCTAATGAAATGATAGTAGAAGTTATAGAAGATTATGGACAGGAAGGAATTCTTGTAGAAATTTGTGCATTTATAAAATCTGATAATGGAGAATGTTTTACAATGTCAGAAATATTAATGAAATTGCATCAGCAGGTACATGGTAAGGATTTGGGAGATTCTATATATTTTGAAGGGTTAGAAAAAGCAGACAGTATGAAAGATTTTCCTGTATATTATTTACGTTGTGGAAGTTAATTAAAAAATTGGAGAGGAACAGCAATTTCACATCCTAAATGAAATGACCAGATATATAAATCAGTTATTTTTTTCTGATATAATTTTTGAGCTGCATAAGCATATAAATTAAGTTGCGGTGTGTAGTGAGTTATTAACTGTTTTTTGTTCTTCACATGGTCCGTTTTGTAGTCAATAATAATAAGTTTAGAATTTTTTTCACATATGCAATCAATAACGCCTTGCATAAAAACCTTTTCTTCTTTTTCACATGCAGGATAAAAATAATAGGCAGGGAGTAAGATGGAAAATGCCAGTTCTTTTTCCACTTGAGCTGTTTTTATACTGTTACATAAAGGACTTTGTAAGAAAGTGAGAATATCATTTATAGGTGAATGCTGTTTAGCATTGTATAGAAGAGAATCATACTCTTCTTCTGTAAATACACCTTTGTCAGTTAGTATTTGTATGGCTTTTTGTACAGATTCTTTAGTAGTTGCTATTGTTTTAAAATCTAAAAATTGCATCACTTTATGCATCAGAGTTCCGTAAGAACTTCCTTCTTTTATAATATGCTTTTCTTGCAAAAAGAGCGGTTTTTCAGAAAAAATGGATGGAAGCGTATCTGGTTTTATTTCTTCTTTTAAAAGTACGGAAGGGTGTTCTTCTTCCTTTGTTTCTAATAGGAGTTTAGTGGCCATTGTTGCACTAATTTTTGATGGGGTACATACGGATCCCGGATAAGAATATGACCATAATAAGGTGTTTTCAATCCATGTAGGAGGCGTTTGGTAAGAATTAAGAAAAGAATCAATTGCAATAACAGGATTTTCTTCATGTACAGAAGAATCTTCTGTATTTATCGTACTAAAAAATGAGGATAGTAAATGGTTTCTTGCTATAACATGGAGTGAAAAAGAAGTGTCTTTCTCTATAGCATCTTCTTCATACATGGGAATGTCTGACGCTAAGTTCCAAAACTCTTGCATAGAACGACTGGTGGCAGCAGCAGGCATAATCCAATCAAGATAACATTTTGCATTTGTAACTGCGTGTACCGGTAATTGATGATATGCATTATTTTTTACAGGGATACGTCCAAATGATGTAATTGACCATGTTTTTATACTGGAAAGAGCATCATTTACAGTTCCTACAATAATTAACTTATCACGGGCTCTAGTCATTGCAACATACAAAAGTCGTGCTTCTTCTGCAAGCATTTCTTTTTGTAAAGTTTGCTGTACATTAAAACCATACAAAGTATTCCATCGCATTTTATTTTTGGTACTAAAGTAATCAAAACCTATGCCTTTAGTTTTATGAAATAATGCATTTTGACTCATCTCTTTAGTGTTAAACTGGCAAGCGGCATCAGCAATAAAAACAATTGGAAATTCTAATCCTTTACTCTTATGAATCGTCATAATACGTACTACATTATTTTCGGTAGATATAGTAGTTGTTGTTGTAAATTTTTGATTATTTTTTATTAGCTGATTAATAGTTGAAATAAATCCATATAAACCGGTAGTACGACCTTTATCCCATTCCAATGCTTTTTGATAAAAAGATTCTACATGTTGTTTTCTATAAGTGCCTTCCGGTAATGATGCTACATAAGATATAAATTGAGTATCATCTAATATAGTTCTAATTAATGCAGCAACTCCTTCTTTATATGCTAAAGACTTCCATTTTTTATAAAGGTTAAAGAAGAAATTTACCTTTTCTTTTTTCTTTGAATTAACAATAGAATGAGGTTGTAATAATGCATCATAAAGACAAGGAGATATACTATCGGTTAATTCTTTTTTTATCAAATATAGATGTGCTAACTCTTGCTCATCAAGACCTATCCAAGATGAGCGTAATATAGCCACTAAAGGAATATCTAATCGAGGATTATTAAGAATTTGCAGTAATGACCATAATTGACGTACTTCTATAGTTTCAAAAAAATCATCTTTTTGTTCACATATACAGGGGATACCTTCGGTTTGTAATGTATGTACGAGATAAGTTGCTTTAGTACTTATAGAACGCATAAGAATAGCAATATCATTATAGGTTACCGGTCTGGTACTTCCATCTTTAGTCAGTATGGTTTTTCCGGATGCTAAAATATCTTTAATACGATTAGCAATATGAATGCCTTCTACCTCTATACGTTTAATATCCTTTACTTCTTCCGGTAGTTCCTGTTCGGGTAAGATGTCTTTTTTATCAATAATATCTATATCAATTGCTCCTCCGATGTATTGCTTATCTGTACAAGTTGATTTACCGGGATATAAAGCTTCTGCTGCACCATAATCTAACTCCAGAGCTTTTTCACTCATAATTTGTTTAAAGATAAAATTGATTCCTGCGAGTATAGATGCATCACTTCTGAAATTTCGATTTAAGTCAATTCGCAGATTAAAAGGATTTTTTGGATTTGCATAGTGTTTATATTTTTCTTGAAAAATTGTTGGATCGGCCAATCGGAAACGATAGATACTCTGCTTAATATCTCCTACCATAAAACGATTATTATTTCTACTAAGTAATGCAGTTATCATTTCTTGTACATTATTAGTATCTTGATATTCATCAATCATTACTTCTTTATAAATTTTACGTAATTCAATAGCTGTATCAGAGGGATATTCCAGTGCGTTTTCTGTATTAAAATCAGGATTCTTTTTATCTAAAAGTAAATTTAATGCATAATGTTCCGTATCACTGAATTCCAGAATATTTTCTTTTTGTTTTCTTTCCATATAAGCGGAATGAAACTCATTTGTAATTTTTACTAATGTTTGAATTAATGGAACGGTTTCATTCATTTGCGTAATCCAATTAGTTTGAGGGATTTTAAAAAACTCGGAAAGTTTTTTAAAATCCTTCTTTACTTTGTCACGTAGTGTGGTTATTTGTTTTTTTACTTCATCTACATTTTCAGGATATAACGCTTTCTTTTTGCTGATAGCAGGTAATCTGGCAGCAAAAGGAAAGGTTACTGTATTTTGTTGCCACTCTTCCCATGTTTGTGAAGAAGCTATATTACAAAGCATGTCATATTCTGTAGATAAGCAATCATTATAAGAAGAAAAGTCTTCTTGATGTTTATTAAGAACATCTAAAATCACTTTGTAGGAATCAAGACATGATTTGATTTGCCGTTGTGAATTTTCAAGAATATCATTTACCCATGATAAAGAAGATAATGTTTTATCACTTTCTATTTTATAAGGTTCATGTAAAGCATTTAGCCACTTTTTTGGAAATGCCATGGACTGAGAAAATGCATGTAAAGACAAAATAGTATTTCTTAGATGACTATCTTGATATCGATTTGCCAACATATCTGACAATTTGATGAAATAAGAATCTTTTTTACTATACCAGTCAAGAAGTACCTCCGATAATACTTCTTGTTTTAACAGATATAATATGCTTTCGTCACTAACGATTTTATATTTAGGATCTAAAGGAATTCGATAAAAATACTGTTTGATTAAAGATTGACAAAAGGCATTAATTGTTGAGATATGTGCACTTTCTATTAGCGCTAATTGACGGTTGATATGTGCAGCTTGCAATGTGTTTTTTTCTTGTTCAGCATTTTCTAACAAACGTAGCAATTCAGAAGTAATGCGTGTACGCATTTCTGTTGCGGCTGCTTTTGTAAAGGTTAACACTAATAAATCGGTTATATCTATCGGTTGTGTAGTGTCTGTAATTAAAGTAAGTATACGTTGTACTAAGACGGCTGTTTTTCCACTTCCTGCAGCCGCAGATAACAATAAATTGGTATTACGATTCATAATGGCAGCAGTTTGTTCCTTGGTCCAGTTTGTATTACTCATTGCATTCACCTCCACTCTTATGATTGGTTAGTTCTTCTTTTATTTTTGCGTCTGTTTTATTAGGAATCCATTCCGGTTTATCTCCCAATTTTCTGTCAAATCGGCAAATACTACGATATATGCAATAATTACATGGATTTTTATGATTATAAATGGCAGGTTGGATGGGTATTTGTCCTTCGGAAATTTTATGATGAATTTTACCTAACACTTCTTTCACTTTAGTTATGAGAGCATTAAACTCTTCTTTAGACAATAATTTGTGTGATTTTTTTACACCGCCGGAGTTAAGTTTAGTTAATGGTAAATATGGAGTACTTATGTTGTCAGAGTTAAATGAATGATCTAGTTCTGCAAGCGTATTTACATCATGAAGAAAATAACCATTTATATATTGATTGTTGTTATTGGCAATATAGTCTTCATTAGGCGGAATGGATTTAGAAATAAGAGCATCACCGGATAAATAGATATATACTAATGCGGCTGGTAATAGATGTTCTTTATCTTTTTCAAGTGCTGCCATCAAATACACGATTAATTGCAAATGATAGCCTGTTAACATAGATTGTAAGTCTGCACTGACATTACCGGTTTTGTAATCTGCAATAACGATAGCATTTTCTGATTGGTCTATACGGTCGATTTTTCCTGTAAGTGCAAATAATTTACCGGACTCATCGACCAGATTCATGTAAAATTGTTGCTCTAATTGCACTGTATCAAAAGAACTATGCATACTCCAATTACGTAGTCGATATAGAGTTTGTTTAAAAGTCTCGTTTAATAAACGTTTTGTGTATTTTTGTGCAGCATCACTATGAAGAATTCCATATTTTATTCGAGGTGCAATTGTGTTAGAAATAGTAATAGATAAAGACTCAATATCTTCATCTGTTGCATCACGCCATTGTTTAATACTTTGAGAAAGTTCTTTTCCAAAATTATTAAGACCTGCATGTAAATAATTACCAAAATCTCTGGCATCTAATTCCGCTTGATCTACAGATTCTAAATGCAGCCCTCGTTGTAGAAAATATTGATAGGGACATTTTCTATAAGATTCGAATTGAGAAATAGAACCTATAAAATGACCTTTTGGCGCAAATAGTTTATTCGCAAGCTCAGAACCCAAAGGAACTGCTTGGTTGGAGTAAGAAAATGCACTCATATATGTATGTAGGCATTTTTTACGGTTATTATTGGACATAATCCAATCTCTAAAGGGAACCCAAATAGAATTTTCACTGGGTATTCCTTGTCTTAGTATAGAAGGGAATAATGAAAGTGCCTGGTTCGGATGTGCAAGATAGGATAAGTCAGTTGTATTAGGAGTGGGGGGAGTGGAGAACATTTCTTCTTGAATATAACCAAGTCTCTTAAGATTTCTTATTAAGAAAGACGGGGAAGACTCTTTTCCTTCTGTATTAAAAGAAGTATAAGAGAGAAATAAACATTCTTTAGCTCGTGTCATGGCTAAGTAAACATAGAATTGTTCTTGATAAATAAGATGCATTAAATCGGGTCCCAGTGAAGTTCCTGTTTTTTTACGAATTTGTTGCTTTTCTATATCGGTAATAAAACCGGAATCTTCTATTCGTGCAGGGAACTGCTCTTCATTAATACCTGGGATAAATACAACTTTTCCTTCCATAGAGTAACCACGTTCAATACTTGTAACCATAACATGATCCAATGTAGAAGGAATCATAGAATAAGACAAGGTAGAAAAAGCATCTTCTACTATTGTTAAAAAAGTTTCCGAAGGAATATTATCATTTTCACTGACATGAACTATCTCTTCGAGTACAGTAATTACTTTTTTCCAAACTTGTGCATGTGGACGTTGTTGTGTTTCTTGAAATTCTTTTTCATCCCAAGCGGCTAATTTTTTCGGGATTTGTTGTTTTATCAGCCAGTCATATAAAATAGAGCATTTCTGCTTAGAGGAAGTGCTTTTTTTCCAATGCATAGTAAGTGGAACGAGTGAAGTAAGTATTTTATTTCGAAATTCGTTCATTACGATTTGTTCTTTTAATTCTTCTTCAGTCAATTCATCAGTGTCTGTGTCTACAGAATGAGCTGTATGAAATTTCCATGGAGTATGCCATTGATTAGGACGAATACCATAACGTAATGTAAAAATCTCCAATATATTTATTTCCTGGGGGGGTAATAAAGAGAGCAAGTCATTTTTTAAAATACGAAAAATATTATTACGAGTCCAACCTTTATAAAGTCCATCGGTTTCAGCAGTAAGAAATCGTAGCAAACTGGATAATAAAATAATCAAAGGGTGATTATTCATAGGTTCTTTACGATCAAAAAATGCAGGTATATGGTAATGATTAAAACGTCGAGTTAATACATCTATATAATTTTCTGGGTGACGCAATAAAATTAAAATATCTCGATAACGATGAGATCCTTGTTTGACTAATGTTATAATTTGTCGTGCTATTTCATCTGTTTCTTGTTGAGAATCCGGTGCAGAAAATAGTTTTATACCATAAAAGGGGTGTTTTTTTGTTACACGAGATAAAGACGCGGATACAAAAGGGGTTGTAAAAAAATGATTTACCATTTCCGTGATATCCGGAGTTTTAAATCTATAATTATTGGACAGTATAGTTTGTGAAGAGTTTGGAAATTTCTTGTTTAATAGAGAAAATAAACGATAAGGACGGTTCCATACAGGTATATTTTGAGATGCATTTGGTGTATCCATTGTTAAAGAAATAGTTACTTCTTTGGCATGAGTAATTAAGGCATAAACAATTTCTACTTCCTGAGGTGTCATTCCGTTAAATCCGTCTATCCATATTTTTGAATCAGAAATAATTCCGGATTTGGGGATTTCCTGTAAAAGAAGATCATAAGTTGAACCATTGTATGCAAAATGGTCAGATAAATATTTCTGATATAATTTATATAATAGAAGCATATCCTGCAATTTTAATCCTAAAGGAGAGGACCTTTCTATATGAGTAATTTCTTCTAACTTTTCTTCTGTAATGAGATACGTATCCAATTCATGGAAAAAGGAGGTTATATTTTCAGAAAAATGTTTTTTTCCTGCAGCATGACCAATAACTTTAAACTCATCTTTATATTCGGATAAAAGGCGTGAGATTACTAATTGTTGTCCAATCGGAGGAAGAGCTTCGCTTGTTTTGGTATGAAGTTCTTGAAATATACGATAAGATAATCGAGAAAATCCAGATACTGTTGCATTTGTAAATCCTTTTTGAGGCATGATTGATGCAAGGGTTGATTCTGCTTTGTAGGTTCCTTGATCGGGGACTAAGAAGATAGCATGATTTTCTTTATTTTGTAAAAGATAATCGGCAATTTGTTGACAACAAGTAGTTGTTTTTCCACATCCTGCACGACCAAAAATAAAATGAAGTCCCATAGTATTCTCCTGCATTATAGATTCATAGGTAGTTATAAAATATAATTATATTCTTATTATACACGAGCATAATATATGGGAGGATAACTATCTATCAAAAAATGCTTTGCATAAATTTGGGCAGCAGAATAAAAAATGTTAATTTAGCTATTGTATAAGACTGTAATATGTATTAATATAATAATATAACCAGTAAAAAATAAGTTATTCATCATAATGATATAAATGAAGGGGGTAAAATAGTATGAGATATATATATCCTGCTATTTTTACTTATAAACGTAATCAAGGTGTGTATGTTGCTGATTTTCCGGATATAGCAGGATGTAGTGCTAATGGGAAATCCATGGAAGAGGCGATGAATAGTGCAAGATTGGCTTTATGTCGCATGCTTTTAGAGTTGGAAGAAAAAAGTGAATTTTTTCCACCACCTTCTGATTCTACGTTACTTCGATTAAAAAATCGCGGATGCACTATCTGTATGGTGGTGGCTGATACCGCAGTAACTCGTTTGGAAAGAGAACAAAGAATGAAAGAAGCTTCTTTATGGAATCAAACGAAAGAAAAAGCCGGATATAGCAAGAAATTATCAAGAGTTTTTGAATTTAAAATTTAATTTTTGATATAGGGATAACTTGCAGGTTTTATATAGGGATGCTATTATGACCATATAATAAGATTTACAGGACTGACGGATAAGGTGGAATAAACCACATGAACTGTAAATTAAGATGTCGACCGTCTGGGCAGAGAAAAGCTCAGGCGTTTTTTTACGCTCTTTTCTCTTTTTTATAGAGGAGGGATTGTTATGAAAAAATATCGAATATTAATTGCTATGGCTGCCGTAGGAATACATATTTGTATTGGCAGTGTATATGCTTGGAGTGTATTAGTTAAACCGGTTATGCAGTCTATGCACATTACTTTTAGCCAAACTACATTATCATTTTCTATTGCTATCTTTTTTTTGGGAATGTCTGCATGTATTCTTGGTCGTTTTGTAGAACAAATCGGTCCGGTAAAATCCGGAAGATTATCTGCTTATTGTTTTTCCTTGGGAATGATAGGAACGGCAGCAGCTATTTATTTTAAAAGCTTACTGTTACTCTATATTTTTTATGGATTTATTGGTGGAATTGGTCTAGGTGTTGGATACATTACTCCGGTATCCACTCTGATTAAATGGTTTCCTAATCATCGTGGTTTTGCTACGGGATTGGCGATTATGGGATTTGGATTTGCTTCTCTAATAGCAGGTCCCGTGATGCAATACTTAATTGAAATATATAGTTTAGAATCTATGTTTATGAGTATGGGAATTCTTTATTTCCTTATTATATATAGTTCATCATCCTGTTTACGAGCACCTCGTATTGCAGATGGTATTCCTACACTTACTACTGTAATTAAACAACCTAAAGAAGGGTTACCACTTTCGGCAGAAAGAAAGCAGATGACTAGAAAGGAAGCTATTCGGACTTGGCAATTTTATGCTTTATGGGGTATTTTTTTTATTAATATTACTTGTGGAATCGGTTTGTTAGCCGTAGTATCACCTATGGCACAAGAACTGGTAGGAATGTCACCTATGGAAGCGGCTTCCTTGGTAGGGGTTATTGGATTAGTTAATGGAGGAGGACGTATTGGTTGGTCTAGCATTTCAGACTGGATAGGAAGAAGTCGAACTTATATATGTTTCTTTTTACTTCAGATTATAGCTTTTATTCTTCTATCATTTACTCGTAACATATTCCTTTTTCAGAGTTTGGTTTTTATTATTATTAGCTGTTATGGTGGAGGATTTTCTTGTATGCCGGCTTTCATTTCTGATATTTTTGGAGTAAAGCAGTTATCTTCCATTCATGGAAGTATTTTAACTGCATGGGGAATAGCAGGGATTGTAGGTCCTGTAATATTAACTTTTATGAAAGAAATTACAGGAAGTTATATGTATACATTGCAATTATTTGCAGGAATGTTATTTATTGCTTTTTTAACTTCACTTATATTACATAGAGAAATAGTAGATGAATAACAAAAAAAGAGAACTTATCTTTATAAGCTCTCTTTTTTTTAGTTATTCATTAAGTTTTTTATTTGTTTTCTAAAGAATTTGGTACTTTGTGTAAGATTATTACTATGTGTAAGAAGTGCTCCTCCTACAAGGAAAATTACATCAGCTCCATATACTTGATACATGGAGGAAAATAATTCCGATTTCATTCCACCTGCGGGAACAGGAAACATGGGAGAAATATTATGTAGAGGTTCTGTGGCCGCTTTGGAAATAGATAAACAGGTTTCTTTAGTATAAGAGAAACGTCCATTAAAACTTGTAAAGATAGAAGCGTCACATCCTGCTAAACGAGTTAGTTGTCCAAAATAGCAATAGGGGCTTATCCCGGATTGCTCTGTTGTTGTCAATGGTCCCGCAAAACTTGGGTGTGCAAAGATTGGTAAATTAAAATTAGGATCTTGCGATAATTGGTGTATAGCACCGAATCCAACAAGTCCAGGGGAAATCATAATACCGTCTGCTCCCAGTTTTTTAGCTTCATAAGCTCTATTATATACTTCCGTTCCATCTCCATTGCAGTTTGCAATATAAAGAGCTTTGTATCCTGTTTCTTCATAGGCGGCTTGTATAGCATTTACACATGCTTGTACTCTGGACGTAAACGGTGCATAAGATTGATTCATAAGGTTATGATCGTCTTTGATGATAGAGCAACCGCCACTGGCCAGTTCATACACCATAGAAGCTAATTTTTCTACAGAGGTTCCTAGTGGTTTAATTGCAGACATTAGAATAGGCTCTTTATTTACTTGTACAAGATTTCTTAACTTATTTATGCCTAGACGGGGACCTTTAAATTGATTAGACATACGTTTAGGAATAGAAAAAGCAAGAAGACGAATTCCATAGGAAAGGCTGCTATTTCCGAATAAGGTATTTACAAAAGCGGTAAATTCGTTACCGATAGCCTGTGTATCATAAGAAATACATACCACGTAATGTGTAGGATCCATTTTTGTGACAGTTTCAATTTTACCTACAATAGTTTCAGCAATAAATGTATTTTCTACTAAAGAATAGGGGCACTCAATAGTTTGTTCAATAGCAATAGATTTTGCACGCTCAAGAGCTTCTTTATAATCTGAAGTGTAAATTTGATAAATAACTTGAAAACGATCAGATGTTTTATATTTTGAAAGTATACCAAGATATGGATTTATATCAGCTGTAGCAGTATTCATGAAAGGACCTTTCTTTAATAAAAAAGAGCCCTTAAGGCCCTTTTGGGGGGAGTGATTTTTTTCTACTATCTAGTGAATCAGATGATATAGCAGAGTCATGTGATAGCCAATATAAAGGACGATTTCGTGACTCCTCTAAGATTTTTCCTATATATTCACCGATAACACCTAGCCCCATGAGATTGACGCTGCCAAAAATAGAAATTAAAATAGTCATGGTTGCCCAACCGGGTGCTGCAGAACCTGTTAGATAACAGTAAAGTACATGGAATATTAATAAGACACCGGCTAGAGCGGCAATTAACCCGATATAGAGAGAAAGTCTAAGTGGAATTGTTGAATTAGTGATAATTCCGTCCAGTGCAAAATGAAGCATTTTTCTTAGAGAAAATTTTGAGCTTCCTGCATGACGTCTGGGTGCAGCAAATTTTATAGTAGTTTGTTTAAAGCCTAATCCGCCTACAATGCCTCGAATAAAGCGACTATGCTCTTTAAACTGCTTAAATACTTCCAATGCTTTTCTGTCCATTAAACGAAAATCAGATCCACCGGGTACAATATGAGTATTGGAAATAGAGTTAATAAAAGCATAGTACCCTGCCGATGTAGATTTTTTAAGGAAACCTGAATCTTCTGTGGATGTACGAATTGTTTGTACAATGTTATATCCGTCATACCATTTTTCTAAAAGAAGAGGAATCAGTTCCGGTGGATGTTGCATATCTCCGTCCATTGTAATAATAGCATCACCACGTGCAAAATCCATACCACAGGTAATAGCTATTTGATGCCCAAAATTACGAGCAAATGTTAATGCACGAACATGAGAATCCTTTTTTGCTAATTCATTAATTAGTATTTCTGTATTATCGGTAGAACCGTCATTTACATAAATGAGCTCATATTCGTCATCTATTTTTTCCATGACCTTAGTTACGGCGGCATGAAAGAATGTTATGTTTTCTTCTTCGTTATAAACGGGGGTAACAATTGATATCATAAAAATAACCTTCCTCTATTTATTATTCTTTAGTATAACACTAAACTAATAGAGAAAGAATATTATTTTAAATGTTAAATTATAATAAATGGTATTGACTCATATTCTGTGTATACATATACTGAGGATATCGTAAGCAATGGTAGATAATTTATTTAAATAGGAGGAATTGTATGAATAAGAAATTAATAGCTGTACTTCTTTCCGGACTCATAGCCGGTTCGTTTATGACGGTATCAGCAAACGCAGAAGAGCATACTATTTCGGTAACAGGAAATGCACGTATTTTAATCCCTGCAGATACAGCTACTTTTTATGCAACAGTAGAAACATACTCTCCGGACGCTAAAGTTGCTTCTCGTGAAAATGCTGTGATTATGAATAAAGTGAAGAAGGCTGTTATCTTGGCAGGTGCTATAGAATCTAAATTGGAAACAGACAGTTATTCTGTAAGTCCGGAATACACTTATGATAAAAACGGAAAGAGAGTTTTTAAAGAATACGAAGCTACTAATTCTTTAAAAATTGTAGTAGATAATGTAAAGATAGTAGGAAAAGTTATGGATGCAGCTGTAGAAGCAGGTGCAATGAATGTACATTCTGTTAACTTTGGCGTAAAGGATAGATCTCAATATAGTGATAGAGTACTTAGACTTGCCACGCAGAATGCTTTGCATAAAGCAGAAATTATGGCGGAAACAGTAGGTAGTAAAGTGATAGGAACTGTATCGCTTAGTCAATCCTCCCGAAGTGTATATGCACCTGTTTTTGAAGCAGAGATGGATTTGAAGGCAGTAGGTATGAGAGAAACTACACCGGTAGAAGCAACTAAAGAAGAAATGGAAACTACAGTGAATGCTGTGTTCCAAATTCAGTAAAACAAAACTGCATAATAATAAAAGCTCCTTTTAGGAGCTTTTATTATTTCCACAGCAAAATATCTGATTCTAGTCTTTTAGGGACATAATAGTTTTTATTTTCATCTATAGTATATGCAATATTTTGGTTTTTAGGGATATTTATTATATGACTCTGGTGTGCCGGATATCCTAATGCGAGGGCTAAAGTCGGTTTCCATGAAGTATAAATCTCACCTATAGTAGACATGACTTTATTAAACTCTACATTTCCCAATATACAGCTTCCTATCTGTTTTTCCCATGCACCTAATTGTAATGTTCGTACTGCAATTCCTATATCTATAGCACTATTGGATAAACTTTCATTTTCAATACAAATAAGGATAAATGCAGTGGGCTGCTCTCCTTGTTTGGGTTGCCCAAGTTCAGGTGGTAATGCTGCAGCAAAGTGAAAAAATGCTTGAACTTTTTCTACTATAATAGGATTATGTATAATAATATATCGGAGTGGTTGTTTGTTACGTGCAGAGGGAATACCTCGCATGTTTTTTACAATGTCATATAAAATTTCTTTAGAAATTGGTATTTGTTTAAATCTGCGGAAAGTACGGCATGTATTACATAAATCAGAGAAACTTATCATAACTTTTTCTGTAAGTAAAATAAATTATTTAGCAGCAATTACTTCAATTTCACATAAGCCGTTAGCAGGAAGTGATTTTACAGCAAAACAGCTTCTTGCCGGCTTGCTTACAAAATGTTTTGCATACACTTCGTTAAATGCTTTAAAATCATTAATATCAGCTAAAAAACAAGTGGTTTTTATTACATTCATCATAGAAAGTCCGGAAGCAGCTAAAATAGCTGCAATGTTTTTACAAGCCTGTTCTGTTTGTTCAGTTATGGTTTCCGGCATTTTTCCGGTAGAAGGGTTAATTCCTAATTGACCGGAAGTGAATATAAATCCATTAGCTTCATATGCTTGTGAATAAGGTCCAATGGCAGCGGGTGCTTGTTCAGAGTGAATAATTTTCATAGAATCCTCCTTGTAAATTATTTTTATATATCTTTTATTATATACTGTAAAATAGTGATAACTCAATAAAAAAGAGTCCAGAAATTCTGAACTCTTTTTTGTTTATTCTGAATCATCAGGTGTGTATTGTGTTTTAAAAATATGACGGATGAAGTAAAGAATGGTACCAATAAAGCATGCACTGCCAATTAAATCGGCTATGGTTTGGAAATCTGCATTTACAAGTGCTAGTGGATTTTCGCTTCCACCGGAAGTCACAGATATAACAATAAGCAATGCAATTAATACGCCCATAAGACTTTCACCGACAATAAGTCCGGACGCAAATAAAACTCCTCGTTGGTTGCATGATTCAAAATCTTGTTCTTCATGTCCGGGACTTCTAGTCGCAGCTCTTGCTTTTAATTTTTTATGAATAAAGTAACCCATTATAGAGCCGACTACTAAAGGAAGCTCTAGTGTGGGCGGTAAATAAATTCCCATTCCTACAGCAAGTGGAGGAAGGGACAGTTTACCTTTGGAGAAATGTTTAAGTAGTCTATCGGTGATAATAGCAATAATACCTACAACAATTCCAATAAGGATATAGTTCCAGTCCAAAGTAGAGCTAAAAATTCCTTGGGCAATTGTGGTCATTAAAGTAGCTTGTGGAGCACCAAGTGCTTGTGATGGGTCCATACCGGCACGAGGTAATGCACCTGTAAAACCGTATGCTTGATATAAAAGATTTAATACCGGAGCAATAGCAAATGCACCAACAATAGATCCAATAATTAATGCGACCTGTTGTTTCCATGGTGTGGCACCTACTAATTGTCCTGTTTTCAAGAAGTGATAAATCAAATCCACTTACAAAAGAATAAAATGCAATAAATAGTCCTACAATAATTGTAAGTAATACAAGAATAACAGACTTAGGACTCATATCAATATCTGTATGGTGAAGAATTTTATCTTTAGCAGAGTTGTTATTCTTTACCGCAGCAATAGACATTTTTATTCCGTCAATAACCGGTTTCGTAAGAGTAATAAGTGTCCAAACTGCTGCAGTACCAATACAACCTGCACCGATAAATCGAACTTTAGAAGCCCATACTGATTGTGCAAAAGCAGCAATAGTTTGTCCTTGCTCCGGTGGTAAAATACTTGTCAGATATGGAACTAGCACGCCCCAAGACAAAAGTGTTCCTATAAAGATAGACATACCACTGGCAATACCTATCAGATATCCGGCACCTAACAAAGCCATGGAGAAACCCATTGGAAGCTGTGTTGCAGCTGTGCGACCGAGGCTAATCCAATGACTTACTTCTGCAGAAGCCACATGAAATCCATTAGATAATAAAGAAAATATACCGGATATAAGAATACCGTTGATAATATCTTTCATCCCACTGGATTTTTTTTTTTTTCATTAGAAGGAGATTCTTTTTCTTTACGAAGCTGACTGCCTACTTTTAATATTTCGGCAGCTGCACGACCTTCCGGATAAGGAAGATCACTGTTAACCACCATGGCACGGCGAAGCGGAATGGTAAATAAAACACCCATTGATCCGCCACAAGCACAGAGTAACAGTGTTTCCCAGAAGGGGAATCCTTGCCAGTATCCAAGCATAAGCAATCCCGGCAAAATAAAGATAATAGCAGAAAGAGTTCCTGCAGCAGAAGCTTGTGTTTGAACCATATTATTTTCTAAAATATTAGAATTTTTGCAGAATCGCAGTATAGCCATGGAAATAATAGCAGCAGGGATAGATGAAGAAAAAGTTAACCCTACTTTTAATCCTAAATATACATTGGACGCTGTAAAAATAATGGTAATGAGCATACCCAAGAACATACCTCTAAATGTAAGTTCCGGTAGAGTTGGATAACTTACATTTTCTGCAGATAAGTCTTTTTTTTCAGTCATATAGGTTTCCTCCTACAAAAATATAATAGAATTAAAAATAAAAGAATATATACTCTTTTATTATATATCATTTAACGTAGTTATGCTGATTATGTTATATAAATATGAAGGAATATATAGATATTATAAAATAAGTTAATATGTTTATTGTGCTATAATGAAAATAAATATCATTGTAGCTCAAAATTTATTTTAACATGATGTATCGTGCATGGCCTTTATTAGGAATAATTTAATAATTAAGGAGGATTTATGGTACAAGATAAGGAACTTATTGAATTAGTCATGGAAGAATTTAAAGGATTTGCTAAACATCCTAGACCGTCTCATCATGAAAAAGCAATTAGTGATTATTTGGTTAATCGACTTCAGGCATTAGGTGTTACAGAAGTTGTACAAGATGAAGCTTATAACATTATTGCTGAAGTTCCTGCGACTACAGGTTATGAAAAGGCACCTCTTACTATATTACAAGGACATATGGATATGGTTTGTGTAGCAAAACCGGGATATCCTTTTGATCCTCTAACTAGTGAAATAAAATTAATTAGAGAAGGAAATATTTTACGTGCAGATAGAACTAGTTTAGGGGCGGATGACGGGGCCGGTTTAGCAAGTATATTAATCTTGTTGAAACTCGGTGTAGATCATGGGCCGCTTCGTATTATTTTTACCACAGATGAAGAAACAGGAATGACCGGAGCAGCACGTCTAAACCCAAAATATATTTGTGATGCTCAAAATATTATTAATTGTGACTCTGAAAATTTGGATGTTATTTGCACAGGTTCTGCCGGAAGTTGTCACACGCACTTTACAAGACATATACAGTGGGAAAATACGATTCATGATTATGCAGTTTGCATTAAAACGCATGAGTTTATTGGGGGACATTCCGGAGAAACAATTAGTCATGGAAAGAGTAATGCAATACAAGCGTTGGCTGAAACCTTATTGGCTATACGAAAAAAAGGAATAGATTATAGGTTAGCTGCTATTGATGGTGGTGACGCAGCTAATGCAATTCCTGCTAATAGCTCGGCTGTTGTTGTATGCAATAAAAAAGATATAGATGCCATTAATTCTACAATTACATCTGTTAAAGAAGCATTCTATCGAATCTATAAAGGCATTGAAGATAAAGCCAAATGGGATGTGGAAGAAGTTGCTGTTCCTGTTCATACATTTTCATTAAAAGACACTGAAATGTTAATTAATCTCTTATGTATATTGCATTGTGGTACTTTTGTTATGAATCAGTCTTTGCCAAGATTACCGGAACTATCTTCTAATATTGGTACTATTAAAACAACAGATGATATAGTTACTTTTGAATATTTCCCACGAGCCGGAGCAGATGATAGGTTATCCAATTTATTACAAAAGTTACCTTTATTTGCGGAACTTACCGGGTTTTCTTATGAGCAGGGAAAACAGGAACCGGCTTGGACTGTTAATGCTGTTAGTCGGTTAGCACCTTTATATGAAAAGGCTTTTGAAAAAGTTACGGGACGTAAAGTTCGTAAAGAGGCTGTTCATGGGGGGTTGGAGACGGGACATTTTTACCATTTAAACTCTTCAGCGGACATTATTTCAATAGGACCGAATACGCATAATATTCATAGTGCTGATGAATCTGTAGAATTAGATAGTATTGCAACTATGATTCGTGTGTTGGCAGAAACGTTAGCTAATATTAGATGACATCCTTAATATTTAAGATAATTATAAAAGACGTAACTTACAAATTACGTCTTTTATAATATGTGAATATATAGGTATTGTTTAATATACAAAAACATAGCAAAGAGATTAAGGTTAAATATGTATATACTATATGTAGTAAAAATGAATTAAAATGAGAATCTAATTGATAATAATTATTGACTTCAATAAAGAAAACAAGTATACTATTAGCAACTTAAAGATATAATAAAATCAGGAAAATTCTATATTATTGGTTAACAAGGTTTTGTTTTACTTATGAAAAATAATCAATTACAACCATATATGGTGGCATTATGGGGACTTTTTTAAAAGTTACACAATATGGTAAACCTCATAAAAAGGTAGCAGATAAAGTTTCTGATTATTTCCAAAAGATAGAACATGTATGTAGCCGATTTCTTGAGAATAGTGAGATTTCTTGCATAAACCGAAATGCAGGAGTTGGTCCTGTTTCTGTATCGCCTTTATGTGAGGAAATTTGTTTAGAAGCTTGGAAAGAAACAAAATTTACGGAAGGGGCATTTAATCCGACTATAGGGGTACTAAGTTCACTGTGGAATATAGGTCAAGATAATGCCGGTTTTCCTGGTGAAGAAGCAATTAAAGCAGCTACGAAGTTGGTGGATATAGAAGCATTAGAAATTAAGAATCATTCTGTTTTTTTAAAGAAAAAAGGAATGTCTATTGATTTAGGAGGAATAGCAAAAGAGTTTGCACTTTTTCAATCTGCTTGTTTGGCAGAGGAAAAGTACCACGAAGGAATGCTGATTGATGCGGGGGGAGATATAGCTACTGTTGGTAATAAATCAGATGGCAGCCCATGGTGTATAGGAATCCAACATCCGCGAAAAAGAAATACCTTGCTTGCAACTATTATGCTTGATAATTGGGATATGATTCAAACTTCAGGTGATTATCGAAGGTTTATTAAGCATAAAGATACTTTTTATAGTCATATTTTTCATACTGTAAAAGATGAAATACCGTTAATTAGTGCCACTTTGATTTTTAAACGTAATAAAATAATAGCGCCTTTTGGTGGAGCTGCTTGTCTCGCCAGTGGATTAAATAAAGTAAAGCAGTGGCTTGTAAAAGTTCCTGAAATAGAGGCAGTATTAATAACTTATGATGGGAGAGCTTTTATAACAAAAGGAGTACAAAATTACATACATTTTTTAGATGACACTATAGAATTACAAATGTTATAAAAATTATTAGATTAATCAAATATAAAGGAGTTTATGATGGGAATTATTGAGACATTTAAAGCCGGCGGTTCGGTTATGTATATCTTACTGATTTGTTCTATTTGTGTTGCTTCTATCATGATTGAACGTATTATGTTTTATAAACGTGCCGGTAAAAATATAGATGCATTTGTCTCTAAATTGCCTGAAATAATGCAAGGTAAAGATTTTAATGATCTTTTATTAGAAGTAAAAGAAGAAAACAATATAGCAGCTATGATTGTAGAAGAAGGGATACAGGCAGCTATAAAAGGGCAAAATACGACAGTAGCTATTGATACTGCTTATAGTGTGGGTGCAGAAAGCTTACGTGCCCGTTTGTCTTATTTGTCAATGATTGTTACTTTAGCTCCATTGCTTGGTTTATTAGGAACTATTGCAGGTATGATAAGTTCTTTTAATGTTTTTTCGTTACAAGCAGGACAACCGTTAGCGATTACCGGAGGTATCGGTGAAGCACTTATTGCAACGGCAACAGGTCTTTGCGTAGCTATTTTTGCGTTAGTTGTGCATACATGGTTTGCTGCACAAGTAGATCATTTGTTAACCGTAATGGAAAGGGCTTGTTCCCATGTGGAAGCTGAAATTAAACAGAGGGGGCTTTAATGAGAGGAAAACGTAATTTTCATATATTAAAGCAACCAAGTGTCATCATTATTCCCATGATTGATATTATGCTTTTTTTACTAGTATTCTTTATGATAAGCACAATTTATATGGTACAAGTCAATACTATGCAGATTACTCTTCCTTCTGTAGTGAATGCTAAGACGGAAACTAAATCTAATATTATTTCTGTAACTATAGATAAAGATGGTCATGTTTTTTATGATATGGAAAAACAACCCACTATAGAAATTATAGGCGCGGTAAAAAAGACTATTGCAGAAAATCCTGATTCCATTTTTATAATTCGGGCTGATCGAAATGTTAATTATTTTTATGTAACAGACACTATTGATTCTATTAAATCGGCAGGAGGAGCACATATTTCTTTAGCTGCAGAATCGAGGCGACAATGAAAAAGCTATATAAACCTAATTGGACATTTATTGTTATGATGGCGCTTGCTTTTCATGGTTTACTTTTTATCGGAGCTTCGGTTTTTAATGATTTAATTGATAAAACTGCTCCACAAACAGTTTCAGGTGGATTAATTGATTTAGAAGATGAATCGGGAATAGGCGAAATCGGATATAAAGAAGGGGCAGAAGATGGTTCTTTATTAGGTCTTGCAGAGATAGGACAAGGTGTAACCGCTATTAGTGATAAAGATATTAGTACAGATACTAATGCTTCAGCTCCCGAAACAGATATTACTGATGAAATAGATGAATTGCCGTTGACACAAGAAGAGGCTTTATTGACAGAGGAGGTTTTAGATGATGAATCTCCCATTGTGGCAACTAATATGGAAGAAGCTATTCAGCAGTATAAAGAGCGTGTGAAAGAAGCAAAACATAATAAAATTTCTAATAAAAATGTAGTAAAAAGAAAAGGTGGAGGCGGGCATCAGATGGGACAGCCGCCTAAAGTATTGGAAACTTTTTATCCGACAGAAGGTATTGGAAACTTCCATGGTGTTATTAAAGTTAATGTTCTCATTGGGACTGATGGTAAAGTTACTGCTGCCGCAGTAGTGGTTACTTCAGGTAAACGCTCTGTAGATGAACTGGCAATGTCTGCTTGCCGAAGATGGACTTTTAAACCGGCTTTGGACTCTCATGGAGAACCTATGGAATGTTATAAAATTATTGGGATTCCATTTAATGTTTCTCCAAGACTTTCACAAATTTATAGAGAAAAGAATTTGGGCATTTAATATATATTGAACCATTGATACTTAAAATAATTGGGAGATGTACTTATGAGAAAAAAGATGATGCATATGATTGTAACGATTATTTTATTGATAACAGGTGTTATGACTCCTGCGTATGCGGCACAAGAATGGAACCAAGTATATCTTCACATTGAAAAAATGGTTAATCAAGGTGTAGAACAATATAATAATGGCGACCAAATGGCAGCCAAGAAAACAATTAATGATTCTTATTATGGGGTATATGAGAAAGATGGGCTAGAAAAAGCAATACGAACGACCATTGCTTCTAAGGATGCTAATCTTACAGAATATCAATATAGCAAATTAAAAAAAGCTATCCGTGAAGATTATGGGAAAGAAGCTGTACGTAATGAAGCAGATGAGCTACTTGCTATGATTCGAGAGGATGTACAGAAGCTTGAAAATAAAGGAGGAACCGGTGGTAAATGGGCATCTTTTATTCCTGCGCTTTTAATTATGCTTCGAGAAGGTTTGGAAGCTATTTTAGTTGTAGTTGCTATTATGGCTTATTTAATTAAGTCTAATAATCAAAAATATCTTTCTTCTGTTTACAACTATGCAGTATCAGCTATTGCTGCCAGTTTTGTCACCGCTTACATTTTTAGTGAAGTATTAGATACTTTTGCAGCAGGTGCCAATCAAGAATTAATTGAAGGAATTACTGCTCTTATTGCAGTTGTAGTTCTTTTATCTATTAGTTTTTGGATGGGTGGAAAATCTAATGAAAAGAACTGGAAAAAGTATATTGAAGATATGGTACAGTCCAGTATGACCACCGGACGAGCTAAGGCCTTAGGGTTGGCAGTATTTTTGGCTGTATATAGAGAAGGGGCGGAAGTGATTCTGTTTTATCAAGCGCTCTTTAATAGTGCAACGGGTGATACCCATATGATTTGGGCAGGGTTTGGTGCTGCGTGCATAATACTTGCGATTCTTTTTGCTATTATTCAAAAGGGGCTTATTCGAATTCCTTTACGTCAATTTTTTGTAGTAACCAGTACTTTTATGTATTTATTGGCAGTCAGCTTTGCGGGGAGTGGAGTGAGTGAACTACAAGAAGCACAAGTCATTTCACAGACTGTAATTCCTTGGAGTTGGTTACCTAATATTGATTGGTTAGGCTTATATCCTACTTATGAAACTATAGGAATACAACTTCTTCTTCTTGCCTTTGCTGCTATTATTTGGATTTATAAAAGAAAGAATCACAAGGTTAGTTTGTAATATTGGCAGTTGCAGGATTTGCTGCTGCCAATATTGATATAGTCAATAAGAGTACTCTTATTGATTAAGATAAAAAGCATATAAGCTATTTTATCTCACTTTATATTATTTATTTATTTTTTATAGGAGAGTGCTGAGATGAATAAGTTCTCAAAGAAGTTGCTTTTGGGAGCAACAACACTTGCAGTTTTAGCAGGAGGTTTTACCGCATCTGCTGCCGGGTTCCAAGAATATCCAATTGGTGATGAACAAGAAGATCTTGAAAATCACTTTAAAGTTGCATTGGTGTATTTCCAACCTGTACAAATGGAACCGGAAGGATCTATGCTTGCTGCTGATAAGGCTGATATTCACATGGAAACCGATATTCATGCAACAGAAGGTAATGAATGCGGTTTTGGTGTCGGTGAATGGATTCCTTATTTGACAGTTCATTATAAAATGACAAAACAGCAGACCGGCGAAACTTTAGAAGGTGTATTTATGCCTATGAGTGCTGATGATGGTCCACATTATGGTGCTAACTTGAAGTTATTCGGTGCAGGTACCTATGACTGTGAATTCTCTATTGACAGCCCGGCTCGTCAGAACTACAGCCTTCATGTAGATAAAGAAACCGGTGTAACCGGACATTTCTGGGAAGAACCTGTAGTTATGAAATGGACCTTTGATTACGTTCCGCGTAATTGGTGATAAGGTGATATAAAATAATAAGAAGAATAGATTCTTCTTTGATGAGTGCTACATTATAGATTTTTGAATAATAAGATGAGCGGATTATATAAGTGTATAGTTCGGTCAATATAGAGTCGTGATTATTCTTTATAATACGCTCATCTTGTATATTTCTGTCTATAATGTAGTCTTTTCATTTTGAAAGGAATTCTCCATGCAGATGCAACTTTATTTACAACAGCTTATTCCTGCAATGGAATTTGGGATTGCATTAATGATGCCTTTATCGGTATTGTTTGCGATTTTAACTGAATATGATAATGGAAGATACCGTAGCCTTTTTAGAAAAACAGCTTATTGGGGATTCTGGCTTTCTTTATTTTTTATTGCAGTAAAGCAAGGTACAAAAAATGCAATAAGTCGTGAAGGCTTTGAAGGGATAATGGCATTTTTTGCTATTATTAGTGAAATTGTTTTAGCAAGTATGTTAATTGGTAATCAAAATAAAATAGAACAACGAAGTTCTTGGTTTAAACGTGGTGTTATCCTTAATATTATTTCACTTTCATTGTATTATGGAATGGAAATTTGGTTAGTTCCTGTTACAACCATGTTGAATGTTAACGAAATGTTTTCTATAACCATGATAGTAAGAATGCTGGGCTTTATTTCAGGTGGATTTCTTGCTTTTGTTGGCAGTTGGCTAATTTATCATGCAGCAAGATCTTTGAATGATAAAAGACTTACAGTTGTATATTTAATTCAATTAACCGCACTTTTTTTGCAACAACTGGTGTATATTATTCAAATTTTGATGGCAAGACATATTTTACCAACCAGACAATTACTTGTTATTATGGGGCCTATTATTGATCATCAGCGGTGGGTCGTGTTTGTTGTGTTTTTAGTATTATTTACAGTACCGTTAGCATTATTTTCACAAAAATGTCCTGTACGTCATGTAGAACAGAATCCGGCACAATATAGGAAAGTAGTTGCAAAAGATATGCATAAAAAACGTTGGGGGAAAGCATCGGTTGGGATTTTGGTGGTTATGATTCTTTTCTCAACTTTCGGATATACTTATGCAACTAAGGAAGAAGAATTGATTCCCGCCATTGCAGTTACTGCTGAAAATAATAAAGTATCTTTGGAGATAGAAAAAGTAGATGATGGACATTTGCATCGTTTTTCGTATAGGACTAAAAATGGAACTTCTATCCGCTTTATTATTGTAAGAAAAGGCGGATCGGCATATGGAGTAGGGCTTGATTGTTGTGAGATTTGTGGACCTACAGGATATATAGAAAGAGATGATCAAGTAGTTTGTAAATTATGTGATGTAGTTATGAATAAGCAAACCATAGGAATGCCTGGGGGATGTAATCCCATTCCTTTATCTTATGGAGTTGCTGATGGAAAACTTCATATTGAGCAAGAGGATTTAGAAGCAGCAGAAAAATATTTTAGATAACAAAAAGGAGGGATATACGTGTTTTGGCAAATGATAAAAGGTACAATATTTCGTCAGGGGCGTCAGCTTCTTTTTGTGGCACTTGTAGTAGCACTTGGAATATCATTAGCGGCAGCTATGCTTAATGTAATGTTTGATGTTGGTGATAAGGTCAATAAGGAACTTAAAGCTTTTGGTGCAAACATTACAGTTACTTCAAAAAATGCATCTATATTAAAAGATATTTATGGAGTTAGTGATGCAGATACGCCTAAAGAGTATTTAAATGAATCAGATTTAGGTAAAATTAAAACTATTTTTTGGACAAATAATATAGTAGCTTTATCTCCCCATCTTGAAGGGAAAATTACATTGGATAATGGTTATGTTATTCCTTTAGAGGGGACTTGGTTTGATCATGAAATTGAGTTACCTACCGGAGATATTTTTTCGACGGGAGAAACTTATATGAAGTCTTGGTGGCAAATTGATGGAGCATGGCCCAAAGATAATGAACAAAGTTATGCATTGGTTGGAACAGCACTAGCGAATAGATTACAGATTCATAAAGGCGATTCTTTAACTTTTAAAGATAAAGATAATCAAGAACAATCACTATATGTAGCAGGTATTTTATCCAGTGGTGGAGAAGAAGATAATAAAGTAATTACACAATTATCCACTGCACAAGATATTTTAGGATTACAGGGAAAAATAGATAATATTACAGTCAGTGCCATTACAACACCCGAAAATGAATTGGCACGTCGTGCATCAAAAAATCCGAAAAGTCTTTCAATGAAAGAGTACGAAGTTTGGTATTGTACTGCTTATGTAAGTTCTATTGCATATCAAATTGAAGAAGTTGTACAAGGATCTGTAGCAAGACCTGTTCGTCAAATTGCAGAATCAGAAGGAAAGATTTTAGATAAGACACAAATGCTTATGGTTTTAATTACAGCACTGTCTCTCTTATCCGCAACTATGGGAGTATCTAATCTTGTCAGTGCTAATGTTATGGAACGGAGCAAAGAGCTGGGATTATTAAAAGCTCTGGGCGCGACAGACTTATCGGTAGTTATGTTAGTACTTACTGAAATTTTTATAGCAGGCATTATCGGTGGCATTGTCGGATATATAGCTGGAATCGGATTTGCACAATTTATTGGGCAAGCCGTTTTCGGTTCAGCAATTGCTATTAACTGGATGGTTGTTCCACTTCTTGTGGTTTTACTTGTTTTTATGCTTCTTATAGGCAGTTTACCGGCAATTAAATCGTTATTAAAACTGAGACCCGGCATTGTACTTCATGGTAGGTGATGATTATGAATATGAAAAAAGTTCGCATGTACTTCACTATGGTTGTCAATGCATTGCTTAGAAGAAAATTTAGGATGTTTATAGCACTTCTAGCTGTAGCTATTGGTGCAACTATTATTTCAGGGATGATTACTGTTTATAAAGAAGTTCCTGAACAAATGGGACGAGAATTTCGTGCCTATGGTGCTAACTTATTGTTGATTCCGGCAGAGGGGAATACAATACTATCAGAGAATAGTATTACTCCTGTATATAGCTTACTTGATTCTCATGAAGTTGTAGGGAAAGCTCCTTTTTTATATGAAAGATTAAAAATTAATGAATCTCCTGTTTTAGTAGGAGGTACAGACTTTGATGAAGTAAAAAAAGTTGCACCATATTGGCAAATTGAAGGGCATATGCCTAAAAAGGGTTCTAAAGAAATTCTTATTGGGCATGAACTTGTTGATAAATATCAAGCAAGTATAGGCTCACAAGTCGTAGTGGTGTCTAGCGATGGGGCTAAAGAAGATTTCTACACCGTGTCGGGGATTGTACGTACTGGTGGAAAAGAAGAACAATTGGCGTATATAGATTTAGTGCAAATGCAAGAATTCATTGATAAACCCGGTCAGATTAGTATGGTACAAGTAAGTGTAGTAGCAGATTCAAAAGAGCTTACTGTTTTAGAAAAAGAAATGAAAAACAAGACACCTCATGTTAGACCACAAACTGTAAATCAGATTGTGAAATCAGAACAAGCAGTACTGGGGAAATTACAAGCTTTGGTTCTTTTAGTAACGATAGTAGTACTTTTGCTTACACTTATTTGTGTAGGAACTACTATGACAGAAGTTGTACAAGAGCGTAGGAAAGAAATAGGACTAAAGAAAGCTTTAGGGGCTACCAATATTAATATTGCAGGAGAGTTCTTTGGAGAAAGCTGTATGTTAGGCTTTATTGGAGGCTTAATAGGTATCGGAGGCGGATATGTTTTTGCTTATACTGTAGGTGTACATGTATTTGGTCGAATGATAGGGGTTCCATTCTTTGTTGGAGCAATTACAGTTATCTTATCTATTGTAGTAACGGCACTGGCTACAATGCTTCCTGTAAAAACAGCTGTAAAGATAGAACCGGCAGTTGTTTTACGTGGTGAATAAGGAGAATGTTATGAGTTTATTACAATTAAAAGATGTAGGTATGCTTTATGGTGGCCGTGTTCCTGCATTACAAGGGATTAATTTGACTGTAGATAAAGGTGATTGGTTGGCAATTATGGGACCATCCGGATCCGGAAAGACCACATTGATGAATATTATCGGTTGTATGGATAATCATACTTCCGGAGAAGTGATTTTAGACGGTATTAATTTAAATAATGTATCAAAAGAAGAATTAACACAAATCCGAAGAGATAAAGTGGGAATGGTTTTTCAACAATTCCATTTAATTCCTTATTTAACTGCAGTAGAAAATATTATGGTTGCACAATTTTACCATAGTATTCCTGATAGAAAAGAGGCAATGGAAGCCTTGGATCGTGTGGGACTTGCTGATAGAGCCGAACACCTTCCTAGAGAACTTTCAGGCGGAGAACAGCAACGTGTTTGTATTGCTCGTGCATTAATAAACTATCCGGTTCTTATTTTGGCAGACGAACCTACGGGAAATTTAGATGAAAAGAATGAACGCTTAGTTATGGATATTTTTAGACAGCTTAATAAAGAAGGACATACTATTATTACTGTTACGCATTCCGGTTTAGTTGGTGCTGCTGCCAAAAGAATTATTATTATTAACCATGGGCATATAGAAAAAACAAAGGAGCAGGAACATGGAGCAAAATAAAATGACAAAATACGGTGTATTAGTAGCAGCAGGAGTAGCTTCTGTACTTATAGGGGGATGTGGTACAGAGAGTTCTGTAACTACTCCGGCAGATAAAAAAGTATCTAATGAAATGGAATATATGCCGCCGCAAATTAATACGAAAGAATTGCTTGCTAAAGCTAAGGATGGTACTTTTTCAGGAATAAGCGACCCTGATGACAGAGGGGCTTATGGGAAAATTTCTATTACTATTAAAGACCATCAAATTATAGCAAGTACTTTTGAAGGATATAAGAAAGACGGAACACTTAAAGACGAAAGCTATGGGAAGACAAATGGAGAAATTGAAAATAAAATTTATTATAATAAAGCACAATTAGCAGTAAGTGCTATTAAATCCTATGGGGAAGCACTTTTACAGACACAAGAGTTAAATAAAGTAGATGGAATTTCCGGTGCGACAGTATCTTATAAACAGTTTTTCGAAGCGGCACAACGTGCATTAGAACAAGCGTCCTTATAATAATAAAAAATAAAGCAGTCATTTGACCGCTTTATTTTTTTGTAATCTCTACAACAATAGCATGAATAAACTGAATCAGTGCTTGTGGAGAAATAAGTACTTGCATCCCTCTTTGACCGGCACTGATACTGATTAATGTATGGTTTTTGCAATGGGAATCGATATAAGTTGGAAATTCTTTTTTCATACCGATAGGAGAGCATCCTCCTCTTACATAACCTGTTAATGTAAGGAGATTTTTTACAGGAATCATTTCCACCTTTTTATTACCACTTACTTTAGCAGCTGTTTTTAAATTCAATTCATAGCAAGATGGTAAGCAAAACACAATCGGACCGGTTTTATCTCCTTGTGTAACAATAGTTTTAAAAACCATATTGGGACTATATCCTAGTATATTGGCTGTATGTATACCTGAGAGATCTTCTTCTGTATATTCACAAGACTTTGTTTCATAAGGAATGTGCGCTTGGTCTAACATTCTCATTACATTTGTTTTTTTGTGTTTTTTCATTAAGTATGCCCTCCATCGTATGGCTGTTTTTATTATATTACTTTTTCTGAAAATTCGAAAAATTTAATGATTATATATGTGGTAAAATAAATAAGCAATCATATTAGAAAGGAGAGATGGATGTGCAATCACCGGAATCATTATTAAAAAAGTATTTTGGATATGATAATTTCCGCAAAGGACAACGAGAAGTTGTACAAGCTCTTTTAGAGAAGAAAGATATATTAGCTATTATGCCTACCGGAGCGGGAAAATCTATTTGTTTTCAAATACCTTCTTTACTAATGCCTTATGGAGTTGTTGTCATTTCTCCTTTAATTTCACTTATGAAAGATCAAGTGGAAGCATTAAAAGAACAAGGGATTGAGGCTGCATATGTGAATAGCACCATATCTTTTGATGAGTCTATTGAGTGCTTACGAGATGTGTATAGAGGTAAAATTAAAATATTATATATGGCTCCTGAAAAATTGGAACCTTCTTACTTTACTGATTGCTTAAGTCAAGTTCCTTTATCTATGGTTGTTATTGATGAAGCTCATTGTGTATCTCAATGGGGACATGATTTTCGTCCCAGCTATAGAAAAATTAGAGAGTTTATAGATTCTCTTACTGTTAAACCTATAGTGTCAGCCTTTACTGCTACGGCAACACCCTTAGTAGAAGCTGATATAAAAAAAAGTTTAGGTCTTGAGCAGGCTATGCTTTTACGTATTGGCTTAGATCGTCCGAATTTATCTTTTCGTGTTTTTCGTGGATTACCTAAAGAGAAGCAGAATCAATTGCTTTTGAAGTATGTGAAAATGCATAGTAGAGAGAGCGGTATTATTTATTGCGCTACACGAAAAGCTGTAGATTCTATATATGAATTATTAAAACAACAAGGTGTATCTGTCGGGAAATATCATGCAGGGCTTGCTGATGAAGAACGATATAATTCACAAGATGATTTCTCTTATGAGAGAAAAATGGTTATGGTTGCTACTAATGCTTTTGGTATGGGCATAGATAAAAGTAATGTTCGTTATGTAATTCATTATCAAATGCCTAAAAGTTTAGAAGCCTATTATCAAGAAGCAGGACGTGCAGGGCGAGACGGGGCTAAGGCAGAATGTATTTTATTTTATAATGCTAAAGATGTAGGCATACACAAGTATTTATTATCACAATCTGACTTGTCGGAAGAGCAGAAACAAATAGAGTATCGTCGGTTACATAAAATGATTGCTTATTGTGGTACAACTTCTTGTTTACGTAATACAATTTTAACTTATTTTGGAGAGAAACCTACTCAAGTATGTAATCATTGTTCTTCTTGTGAAACTATGCATAGCGAGCGAGATATTACTGATTTGGCAACATTAATATTTCGTACCATACGAAATGTTGGGGAAAGGTTTGGCAGTTCTGTGATTGCTGATATATTAAAAGGAAGTCGGTCTCAATATATTCTTTCTCACCAACTAAATAAACAATTGACTTATGGAAAACTTTCTTTTGAAAAAACAAATTCCATTCGAAGTATATTACATACGTTAATTGCAGATGGATATCTACAGCAAGTCGGTGAGCCTTACCCTATAGTACAACTGACAAATAAAGCTGAACATGTATTGTTGGGGAAAGCGAAAGTTAAGGGGTTAGCACCTGGAGTGGATGCTATGATTGCTAAGCAAACTGTTACCGATTTTTATAAACCATTATCACATGATAGATTGTATGAGAAATTATTACAATTGCGTAGTACTATAGCACAACGAGAGCATGTACCTCCTTTTGTTATATTTTCGGATGCGACTTTAGAAGAAATGGCAACAGAAGTGCCTACTAGTTTTCAGCAGTTAGGAAAAATTAATGGTGTAGGAGATTTTAAACTACAAAAATATGGACGTCCCTTTTTGAAGGTACTTAAAGAAGATTTTGCTTTAAAGAAATTAGAGAAACTAAATCAGAAGCAAGAAAATAAAAAGCAAGAAGTTCAAAAAGAGTGGATTTATAAATATTTGTCTTCTATTCGGCTTTCTTGTTCAAGACAACAAGGGATTGAACCATTTAGAGTGTTTTCGAATAGAACACTGGAAGAAATGGCAGAATATATACCTAAGAATAAAACCGAGATGATGAATATATATGGAGTGGGACCGGTCAAATGGGAAAAGTATGGAAATATATTTTTATCAGCTATTCAAGATGTTTTGCATAAGATAAAAATACCGAGAACATGAGTATGTAAAAAATTAATAATATTTTTGAAGAAGATTCAGATATAAAGGAGATTATAATGAGTTGTGCCGATATACAATATTTGAATATCGTTGAGAATATTCTAAAACAAGGAACTTTCGGTCAGAATCGCACCGGTATGCCTGCATATAAATTACCGCATCAAATTATGCAGTTTGATTTAGCGAGAGAATTTCCTATTTTGACAACCAAATTTGTGGCGTTTAAAACAGCTATTAAAGAAATTTTATGGATTTGGCAAAAACAATCTAATGATGTACGTTTATTACAAGAGTGGAATTGCCATATTTGGGATGAGTGGATGAAAGAGGATGGTACTATTGGTAAAGCGTATGGTTATCAATTAGGTAAATACCATCAAGTAGACACGTTGCTTGCTACATTAAGAGAAAACCCACAGAGTCGCAGAATGGTAGTATCTATGTGGAATGTAGAAGATTTACCGGAGATGGCATTGCAACCATGTGCTTTTTTGACTATGTGGGATGTATCATCGGATGGACGATTGAATTGTATGTTAGTACAACGAAGCGGTGATATGGGATTAGGTATTCCTTTTAATATGGCCCAATATGCTGCATTAACTTGTATGGTTGCAAAAGTTTCTGATCTTCGTCCCGGTTTATTTACACATGTGATAAACAATGCACATATTTATGAAAACCATGTAGAACCGTTAAAACTTCAACTGGATAGGAGAGAACAAGCATTAGCGGCGCCTCATTTACTTATTAATCCGGAAATTAAGAATTTCTATGAATTTAAGCCGGAAGATATAATTTTAGAAAACTATCAGCATTTAGGGAAAATTTCTATGAAGGTGTCAGTATGAGTTTATCAATTATAGTTGCAGTAGCTTCCAATGGAGTGATTGGTGGCGATAATAAATTGTTATGGCATTTACCTGATGATTTACAGTGGTTTAAAAAGTGCACAATGGGACGTCCTATTATAATGGGAAGAAAAACCTTTGAAAGTTTACCTAAAGTTTTACCGGGGAGAATACATTTTGTTTTATCAAAAAATACCGGTTATAAAGTTCCGGAAGGTGTTAAATTATTTTCAGATGTAGATATATTATTGCAAAGTTTACCTGAAGGGGAAAACTTTATTATTGGTGGAGCTAATATATACAAGTTACTCTTTGATTATGCAGATAAAATGTATATAACTAAATTGGGGATATCTTATGATGGAGATGCTTATTTTCCTACATTTGATGAAAAACAATGGACTTTAGTAGAGTCAACTAAAGGTATTGGAGATATTCCACATCAATTTATGGTTTATCATAAAAATAAAATAGAAGATATTTGAATTCAAATAAAAAACAGGTGCTTTATAAACACCTGTTTTTTATTATTTTTATCGTTCACGTGTACGACAAAGTCCACGATCAGAATTTCTTAAGAAAGCCAAAAGATGTTCGATTTCCGGAGTAGAAGATAATTCTTGTTCCATCTCATGAATAGCATCATCTAGTTTTAATCCTGAACGGAATATTAATTTAAAAGCACGTTTTAGCTCTTTCTTTACTTCAGCTGTGATATGGTTTCTAGCAAGTCCCACACTATTTAATCCGATAACACGAGCCGGATTTCCGTCTACAATTACAAAAGGACAAACATCTTGAACAATTTTAGATACACCGCCTACCATAGAACCGGCACCAATTTTAACAAATTGGTGAATTCCGGACATTCCACCAATGACAGCACGGTCTTCTATTGTGACATGACCCGCTAAACCTGAAAAACTGGAAATAACAATATGATCTCCTAGGTTACAGTTATGAGCTATATGTACATAGGCTTGAAACATATTATAAGAACCGATACGTGTTTCTTGATTTTCTCCGGTTGCACGATGAATAGTACAATATTCACGAATACTATTAAAGTCTCCAATTACTACTGTACTGAATTCTCCCTGAAATTTTAAATCCTGCGGTTCTTCTCCAATAACGGCATGAGGGAAAATATGGTTGTTTTTACCCATTCTAGTATGAGCAGCAATAACCGCATGTGCATCTATGATAGAACCTTCTCCTATTTCGCAGTTAGGTCCAATCACAGCATATGGTCCAACAATAACATTTTTGTGAAGAACGGCGGTAGGATCTACAATGGCAGAGGGGTGAATCTCCGGATTCACTCTTTTTATAACTTTAAGCTCCATAATCCTATTGCCTCCGTAATAAAATAGCAATCTTATTCTTATAATATAATCTGCATTTCTTTTTATTTATAAACAGTTAAAATCAGTTAAAAAAAGTTATTTTAACTGATTTTCTGTTAATATCTTTCTTTTTCTATGCTTTTTTACTTATTTAAGTGAATTTTTATTTTTTTGAACTGTCTGTAGTACTTTCCGCTAAATAGAAGAGGAAATCTGCTTCTGCAGCAATAGCACCGTTTACTGTGCCTTCGCAATGTACCTTACCCATGCGTCCCACTGTTTTTAATATAGTAGCTTTAGTAGTCAGCACATCTCCTGGACGTACGGGCGTACGGAAGCGGACCTTATCCATGCCGGTAAACATTGGAATTAAATTACGATTTTCTTCAGGGTACATTAAAGCGACTCCACCGACTTGTGCCATGGCTTCACAAATTAGAACTCCAGGCATAACCGGATGTTTAGGGAAATGCCCTTGAAAAAAAGGTTCATTCATGGATACACATTTAGTTCCTATAGCGTATTTCATGGGAACCAACTCAATAATTTTATCAACAAGAAGCATGGGATAACGATGTGGTAAAATTTCACAAATTTGATCGATATTTAATTGCATGAGAATCCTCCTCTATTTACACTCATATTCATTTCGAAGTTGAATGAGTTTTGCTGATAAATCGGCGTTTAATTTATGGCTTCCAAGTACTGCAATGATATGAGCGTTAAATGGTCCTACGAGAGATACATCACCTAAAATATCAAGAATTTTATGACGTACCAATTCATCACTCCATCGTGGTTTTGAAAGGCAATCCTTTTCCGAATACACTACTGCATTTTCTAGTGTTCCACCTAAACCAAGACCCATCTTGTGCATGGTTTCAATTTCTTTGGTAAAACCAATAGTACGAGCACTTGAAATTTCTTTTATATAGGAGTTAGAGGTTATTTCTAAATCCATTACTTGAGTTCCTAATAAAGGATGTGGGTTTACAGAAGTAAAAGTTACACGTAATCCTTTATAAGGGAGTGCAGCAATAAATTTATCCTCCTCATATACCGAAACACTGTGGGGAAGTTCAAATACTTCTATCTCTTCCTTTTGTGTTTCAATACCGGCTTCTAATATTAAATCTACAAATACCTTAGAACTTCCGTCTCCTACCGGAGGTTCCGGAGAGTCCATTTCGATAATACAATTATCAATCTGCAATGCATAAAGTCCGGATAGAATATGTTCTACCGTAAACACTTTAGCGAGGTTGCGTTCCAGGGTGGTTGCTCTAAGTGTATTCGTTACATAATTTATATGTGCAGGTACTTCCGGCTGATTAGGTAAATCGATTCGTCGAAATATAATTCCTGTGCCGGGAGCTGCAGGGTGCATAGTAAGTGTTACAGGAATTCCGGAATGAAGCCCATTTCCTTTATATACAACGGTTTTTTTTATTGAATGCTGTAAGCGTTTCACAAGAAACTCCCTTTCTTAATGGAATTTATAAAACATATCATATTATTTTACAATTTTTAAGTCATGGGTGCAAATTTAACTTTACCAAAAAGATATAAAGCTAAAAGAATAGCATATTTTGTTATATGCTATTTTTTAGTAAGTAAAAAGCTTTTTTTAGTAAGTAAAAAGCTTTTTTTGAATTTGTTTAATTACTATAGTTAACAAAAGTGTTCCTGTTGCTATAAGAGCTGTAATTCCGCCGGGAGCAGCTCCCGCATAATAAGAGATAATTAGTCCGGAAAGAATATCCAAAAAGCTATAAGCAATAGAAGTGAATAATGTAGCACGGAATCCTTTATTAAGTTGCAAAGCAGATGCTACCGGCAATGCCACCATAGAAGATATTACTAATATTCCTACAGAACGGATGGATACAGAAATGGCAGCAGCCACTAAAATTGCAAAGATATAATTAATTGTTTTCACCTTTACATTTACAACTTTAGCTGCTGTTTCATCATATGCTAAATATAGTAGTTGGTGATAAAAAGTAATTAAGGTAGCTACCGCTATTATACTTAGCAATGCAGTAACTATTAAATCAGTTTTACTTACGGTGAGCATGCTTCCAAACAAATACATATTAGCATTCGCATGCAAAACTCCTGATGTAATCAGTGTAATAGCAATTCCTACAGACATAGACAAAATAATAGCTAAAATAAGATCAGTATATTTTCGAAAATATTGTCTTAAAAATTCTATTGCGAGTCCGCCAAAAGAGGTAAATAAGAATGCGGAGATAATAGGACTTTTGTTAAAGAAAAGTCCTAAGGTAACACCCGCAAGAGATGCATGTGCCAATGTATCACCAATCATTGAATAACGTTTTAATACTAAAAAGATACCTATACATGGGCATAATATAGCAATGCATATGGAAATAAGCAATGCATTTTGCATAAAAGTATAACTAAGCATGAGGGAATCCCTCCTTTGCTATATACTCTTTCAAATAGTTTTGTGGGGTACAAAGATGTCCTTTGCCATCGGATAGATGATAAATCATGGATGAACTTTCTGTTGCTGCATATAAGTTATGCTCTACAGAAAGAATAGTAAGTTTTTTGTTTTTATTTAATTCACGTAATATTTTATAAATTTCTTTTTGGCTGGATATATCTACTCCGGTAGATGGTTCATCTAATACTAATAAATCCGGGGTGCCCATAAGTGCTCTTGCAATCAGCATACGTTGATATTGACCTCCGGATAAATCTCCTACTAATTGATTTTTAAAGTCTTGCATTTGAGTAATAGATAATATTTCGCATACATTAATATTTTTCATATGAAGCAATTTTCCATAAGAATAAATTACTTCTTGTACTGTAATAGGAAAAGCACTGTTAAACTCTTGTCTTTGGGGTACATATCCGATTTTATTAGTTTTTATTTGAATAGTACCTGTTGTGGGAGAAAGGAAGCCTAAAATAAGTTTTAAAAGTGTGGATTTTCCACAGCCGTTATTTCCCACTATTGAAATATAAGAATCTTTAGGGACTAGCAAATTAACACCTGAAAGAGTATAAGGTGTTTGCCCAGTATATTTAAAAAATAAATTTTCTATAATAATCATAAAATAACCTCATTTTTGTATCATCATAGCATAGAATATCTTGTTTTTAATAATAAAATAAAAATAACTTGACGTTTTTCATATTTTAAGAGATCATATAAATATAAGAATCATTCTTAAATTTATGTTTTTATTATACCTATGTATAAGGTAATTGTGAACTGATATTTATCAGTTGGAGGGAAAGTAAATGAAGAAAGTATTTACTAGAAGTGTAGCAGCTCTTGCTTTAGGCGCATCTATTGCATTAGCTTTTTCAGGTTGTGGGAGTCAAACCCCGGCAAAACAAGATACTACAGAAAAGATTAAAGTAGTAGCTTCTTTTGATGCTATGAAAGAAATTACACAAGCTATCGGTGGCAATAAGGTGGATGTGACCACCATTATTCCGGAAGGCATTGAACCACATGATTATGAATTAAAAACTAGCGATGTACAAAAATTACAGGAAGCTAAATTATTTGTATATAATGGTTTAGGAATGGAAGCATGGGCTGATAAAGCAATACAGACAGCTAGTGCAGATAATCTCATGTCTGTTGCATTAGCAGAACATGTACAGCCTATCGAATTAACCGATCCGGAAGAAATTGAAGAACATGGTGCGTATGATCCTCATGCTTGGTTAGGACTTACTTCTGCTAAGGAAGAAGCTTCTGCAGTAAAAGATGCATTGATTAAGATTTCTCCGGAAGACAAAGAATATTTTGAAAAAAATTATATGGCGTTTGCTGATGAAATCGATAAGATGCAAGAAGAATATATGAAGAAAGTTGCTAATGCAACTCGCAAGGAAATTGTAACCGGACATGCAGCATTTGGGTATCTTTGTCGTGATTTAGGAATTTCTCAAGAAAGTGTAGAAGATGTATTTGCATCAGGAGAACCTTCTGCACAGAAATTGGCGGAATTGACTGACTTCTGTAAGGCACATAATGTTAAAGTTATTTTTACAGAAGATTTAGTAAGTCCTGCTGTGTCTGAAACTTTAGCAAAGGAAGCTGGTGCTAAAGCAGAAGCTATTCATACTATAGAATCAGCTGAAGATGGAATGACTTATCTTGCACGTATGAAAGATAACCTTAATAAGATTGCAGAAGCATTAATGTAATCAACATGAGGAAAGAGTGATGTACTATGTTTTGTAGACAGCACTCTTTTTTTGAATAAATAGTCAACTTAAATAAAATAAAAAGTTGACTTATTTTTAGAGGATAAGTATTCTTGAAGTATAAGAAATTTAATTATACAGATGAATAGGGAGGAAACATATAAGATGGAGGTAGGTTATCATCAAATTATAGAATTGGCAGAAAAAGTGATTGATGGATATACCATTAGCCGGAAAGAAGCCATCGATTTAATAAATACTTCGGATAAAGATACTATGCTTTTGCTAGCTATGGCGGATAAAATCAGACAAAAATTTAGTGGAGAAGGGGTTGATTTTTGTGCCATTATTAATGCGAGAAGTGGACATTGTCCTGAAGATTGTAAATTTTGTGCACAGTCCGGGTGGTGGAAGACCGGTGCTAATGTATATAAACTTTTACCGGAAAATGAAATTATAGCTGCTGCATATAAATCCAAACAGGCAGGAGCTGTTAGATTTTCTATTGTTACAAGTGGGAGAAATCAAGATAATCAAAATGAATTTGAAGAAATTATACGAGTTGTCAAACGTATTAAAGAGGAAGTAAAAATAGAAGTATGCTGCTCTTTAGGGTTAATTACAAAAACACAAGCTATTCGATTAAAAGAGGTGGGGATTACACGTGTACATTGTAATATAGAAACAGCCCCCTCTTATTTTCCTTCTATTTGTACGACTCATACCATGGAAGATAAAGAACACATTATACGTACTGCACAAAGAGCCGGGATTCGGGTATGTTCCGGTGGCATATTGGGGTTAGGTGAATCTAAAGAACAGCGGGTAGAAATGGCTTTTAAATTAAAAGAACTGCACATTGATTCTATACCTCTTAATATATTAAATCCGATTAAGGGAACCCCTTTTAGTCAAAATAAATCATTATCACCATTAGAAATTTTACGTACTTTTGCTGTTTTTAGATTTATTCTTCCGAAAGCATTAATTCGTACAGCCGGAGGACGTGAAGTTAATTTAAGGAGTTTACAAGCCTTAGCAATAAATGGTGGACTTAATGGTATTATGGTTGGTGGGTATTTAACGACGGGGGGAAGAAATCCGGTATTAGATAAGCAGATGATTGCGGATTTAGGTAGAACATTTACTACTCCTAAAATAAATTTCTAAATATAAAAAGAATGGAACTTATAGGAACCATTCTTTTTATATTTAGAATGGTATTATAAATATAGAGTATTATTAAAACATATGGAGGAAATCTTGAGTATTTGTAATATTTGCCCTCGTGCATGTAACATTCATAGAAAAAACTCAATGCAATTAAAAGGGGACGTAGGGTATTGCCATGTGGGAATGCTGCCTATTGTAGCTCGTGCGACACTTCATCATTGGGAAGAACCTTGTATTAGTGGTGAAAGGGGAGCCGGTACGGTATTTTTTTGTGGTTGTAATTTATCTTGCGTATATTGTCAAAATTATGAAATTTCAGAATTATTAAATGGAAGAGAGATTAGCATAGAACGTTTAAAAGAAATTTATTGGGAATTAATAAAAAAAGGTGCACATAATATTGATTTGGTAACACCAACACATTTTACACATGCAATCTATCAAAGTTTAGAGGAAGAGATTCCTGTACCTGTTATTTATAACTGTGGTGGTTATGAAAGTGTACATACTGTAGCATTTCTTAAAAATAAAATTCAATGCTGGATGCCGGATTTAAAATATAGTTTAGAAAAGCCGGCAAAAAAATATAGTAACGCAATTAACTATTTTGAAAAAGCAACAGCAGCTATTGAGCAAATGTATCGACAGACAGGAAATTATAAAATAGGTGCTGACGGTATCTTACAGAGTGGCGTTTTAATACGACATCTTATTTTGCCGGGACAATTGGAAAATACAAAAGGTGTTTTGCGATATATTGCAGAAACATTTAAACCGGGTCAAGTATTATTTTCTTTAATGAGACAATATATTCCGTGGGGACGTGCCAAGGAATTTTCTGAAATAAATCGACGTATTACTGACGAGGAGTATGCGGAGGCAGTATCTGAAATGGAGTGTTTGGGAATTGTTGATGGGTATGTACAAGAAAAGGATTCTTCTGATGAAATATTTATTCCTTCCTTTAATGGGGATGGCGTATTAACTACAGCAACAGAAGACTTTTAGAATCTTTAACATTTCACTTGCATCTAGGAGCTATGATATAATAAATTGTCGTTTGTTTTAAATTTTTAGAATATTTATTTCTAAAATACACCTTGAGGTGCATGGTTTTACAAAGGAATAAAATTATGAACGAAAAAGATAATAAAAACTCATTATCTGACTTGATTGTTGGATCAGATACCAAAGATGATTTGTCCGTTAATAATCAAAATAAGAAACATAAGCGTTCTAGAAAAGAAGAAACTGAAGAAGAAAAGGCTTTACGTGAAGAAAGAAAAAGACGTAAGTTTGAAAGAAAGATGGAATTAAGACGTCAGGCAGAAAAAGCAAATAAGCAAGCAAAATATGAAGAGGCTAGACAAAAGTATATGGAGTCAAGGCGTCGTGGAAATAAAATTACTTTATGGATTGGTTATGTCATGATTGTTGTGACTATATTCATGTTGTTTATTTGGATAGGACAGTATTTTTATCAGATACAGAAACCGGATGTTGATGGAACTGTTGTTATTGAAATTCCGGCTAATGCTACCGGTGCAGAAATTGGTGAAATATTAGCTGAAAATAAAGTTATCACCAGTCCCTTTGTATTTCGTGCGGCTTTGGCGGTTAAGGGGGAAAGTAATAATCTTCAAACTGGGCATTATAGATTCAAGCAAGGAATTACCGTAAAAGAAGCTATTATAGAGCTTCATAAAGGAGCTAATGATTTTGTGACCGTTACTATTCCTGAAGGTTATACGGTGGCACAAATTTCGCAAGTATTAAAACAGGCCGGAATTCAAGGTGCCAAGAATTTTGAACAGGAAGCAGCTTCTTATGGACCGCTTCCTTACATGTACGGTGCAGAAACCGCAGAAATAAAAGGTGAAGGATTTTTATTTGCAGATACTTATGATATCCCGAAAGAGTATACGGCGAAACAATTATGTGATTTAATGTATGAGAGAACTGATGAAATGCTTTCTCCTGAAATAAGAAAAAAGGCAGCAGAAAAAAATATCAGTATTCATGATTTAATGACCATTGCATCGATGGTAGAACGTGAAGCAAAATTTAAGGAAGACCAAGTATTAATTTCTTCTGTAATTTTAAAGAGGTTAGCACTTGATATGCCTTTACAAATTGATGCAACTATTCAATATATATTAGGAAAAACTAAAGCAGAGTTATCTATTGCAGATACTAAGATTGAATCTTCTTATAATACTTATTTACGACATGGACTACCGCCAGGTCCTATTGGTGCACCGGGTATTAGTGCAATTAAGGCTGTATTGGACGCGTCTCCGGGAGATTATTTATATTATGTAGCAAAACCGGATGGGCATCATATTTTTACTAAAACTTTGCAAGAGCATGAGGCGGCTATAGCACAAGTTTCATAGGAGAAAAAGTGAAAGATATAAAAATTGTTCTGCAAGAATTAGAAAATGAAGCATTACGTGATAACATACCTATTATTCGTGCGGAGGAAAGGGAGCGGTTTATTTCTGCTATTAAAACTTTAAATCCGAGACGAATTTTAGAAATAGGAACGGCTATAGGATATTCTTCCCTTTTATTACTTTCAAAATTTCCTTCGGCAGTAATTGATACCGTTGAATTGAATAAAACTCGTTATGTAAGAGCACGTCGAGCTGCTTGTGAAGCAGGGGTAGCTTCTCGTTGGAATGGCTATTGTGGAGATGCATCGGACATATTACCGATACTTTCAAACTCTTATGATGTCGTGTTTCTTGATGGACCGAAAGGACAGTATTTAAGACAATTAAAAATGATTGAGCCGTTATTAGCTACACAGGCGATAGTTATAGCGGATAATGTGTTATTTAGAGGATTGGTTACAAGTGATAAACCTATTGCACATAAATATAGAACGATAGTTATGCGACTCCGTGAATATATTAATTATGTTAAAACATATTATGATACGGTTATCGAGGAATCCGGAGACGGTTTATGTATTTCTCGAAAAAAGTGAATTATAAATAATGGATGTATAGATTGCTGGTATATACAGCAGTCTGTTTTTATCTCATAAAGGAAGATTTATGAAAAAAGTTGAACTTTTGGCACCTGCCGGTAATATGGAAAAAATGAAAATGGCTATTTTATATGGTGCAGATGCTGTTTATTTAGCAGGAAAAGGCTTTGGGCTTCGTGCTTATGGTGGCAACTTCACGAATGAAGAATTACAAGAAGCGGTTATTTTTGCACATGACCGAAATCGAAAAGTATATGTAACTGTTAATATTATTCCTCGCAATGAAGATTTAAATGGGTTAGGAGAATACTTACAGTTTTTAGAATCAATTCATGTAGATGCAGCATTGATATCTGATTTAGGAGTGTTTCAATTAGCACGAGAGGTAGCACCTCAACTACCTATTCACATTAGTACACAAGCGAGTTCAGCTAATTGGCGTACGGTAAAAGCTTGGAAAGATATGGGAGCAGAACGTGTAGTTATGGCACGTGAAGTTTCAGTAAGAGAGTTATCTGATATTCATAAACATGTAGATGTGGAATTAGAAGTTTTTGCACATGGAGCAATGTGTATATCTTGGTCAGGACGTTGTCTTTTATCTAATTTTTTCACTAAAGGACGTCGTCAATCCAATAAAGGAGAATGTATTCAAGCTTGTCGTTTTAAATATTCCGTAGTTGAAGAATCGCGACCAGGACAGTATTGGCCTGTAGAAGAAGATGAACATGGCACTTATATATTCAATAGTAAAGATTTATGTATGATTGACCATGTAAAGGAATTAATTGAGGCAGGCGCTTCCAGTCTTAAATTAGAAGGTCGTATGAAAAGTGTATACTATGTAGCGGCTGTAGTAGCTGCTTATAGAAAAGCTATTGATGCTTATTATGAGAATCCTGCGGATTATCAAGTTCACCGGGAATGGCGTGCAGAATTGGAGAAAGTGTCTCATCGTCCATATACTACTGCATTTGCTTTCCAAAAAACGGATTATACTGCACAGGAATATGATGAATCACAACCTACACAGTCTTATGACTTTGTGGGGTTAATTTTAGGATATAATTCTGATAAAAAAGAAGCAATTGTTCAACAACGTAATCATTTTAGAGTAGGTGAAGTTGTGGAGTGTCTATCTCCTAAAGGCGATGTATTTACAATAACTATTGGTAAACTTCATAATAAAGAAGGATTAGAAATAGAGAAAGCACCTCATCCATTAGAAGAGTTAATTATGCACTCTGAAGTAGATTTAATTCCTTATACTATTTTAAGGAGACCGGCACATGTATGATGAGTTATACATAGAAGTACCACCACATATGGTGAATTATATTAATCGCATTATAGAAGGATATGAATATCTTGGGGTATTAACTACTATTAATGCTAAAAGAGCTACTTGTGTAGTTCATACGACTAAAGATACTAAAGAAATAGCCATTGCAGTTTTAAAAAGTTTAACAGAAATACCTATTGCTATTTTGAAAAATAAGGAAGACGCTAAATAATAAAACAGAGCTTTTTACAAGTTCTGTTTTATTATTTTAAGGTTAAAATGAATTTACAAACATAATGAGAGAAAGTTATTTCAATGATATACTAAAACTACACAGATATGTGAATTAGGAGAGGAGCTAGCAAATGTCATCAACCAGCTTAGTAACTGATTTTTATCAAATTTCTATGGCACATGCTTTATTTAGATTAGGGAAACATGAAAATCGTGTTGTGTTTGATCGGTTTTATAGAAAGAATCCATTTTGTGGAGGATATAGTGTTGTTGCAGGATTAGTTCATGTAGTAGAGTTTATAAAAAAGTTTAAGTTTACAGAAGAAGATATTCAATATTTACGTAGTTTAGGAATGTTTGAAGAATCTTTTCTTTCTTATCTAATGTCTTTCCGGTTTACCGGAGATATTTATGCTATGCCGGAAGGAACCATTGCTTTTCCCGGTGAAGTATTATTACGTTTTCATGGAACTACAATGGAAGCTATGCTTATAGAAACAGGGCTTTCTATGATAATGAATCATGAAAGTCTTATTGCAACTAAAGCCAGACGTATTAGAACAGTTGCACCATATGATACATTAATGGAATTCGGACTTCGTCGTGCACAAGGGTATTCTGCAGGTTTGTGGGGGGCACGATCTGCTATGATTGGCGGATTTAATGGTACTAGCAATGTAGAGGCGGGAAAGACATTTCACATACCTGTTTTAGGAACTATGGCACATAGTTGGGTAATGAGTTTTGATCATCAAATTGATGCTTTTCGTAAGTATGTAGAATGTTATCATGAGAACTTAATTCTTTTAGCAGATACTTATAATGTTCTCCAAATGGGAGTACCTGATGCAATTACCGTTTTTAAAGAACTTAAAAAAGCTGATAAACTGCCGAAAGTATATGGAATTCGTATTGATAGCGGAGATTTAGCATATTTATCTAAAGAGGCAAAGAGAATGTTTGTTGAAGCAGGATTCCCTGATGCAATTATCAGTGGCTCTAATGATTTGGATGAATATTTGATTCAGTCGCTTAAACAGCAAAAGGCGGAAATTACTTCTTGGGGGGTTGGAACAAAATGCATAACGGCAGATGGATCATCTGCTCTGGGAGGAGTATTTAAAATGTGTGCACGCTTTGATCAAGGAAAATTATGTCCTATGATGAAAATCTCAGAGGATGTGGAAAAAATTACTAATCCGGGAATTAAACAAGTCTTACGTTTTTATAGAAAAGACAATGGTAAAATGATTACAGATTTAATGTGCTTGGATGAAGAACAAATTAATCCTACGCAAGATATTACCTTAATTACCGAATCAGCTCCTTGGAGGAAAAAGACTCTTAAAGCAGGTACATTTATTGTACATAATATGTTGAAACCGCTTATTATTGATGGAGAGACTTGCGAGTTACCTAGTCTTAATGAAACTATTGTTTATGCCGAACAACAAATAGGGATTTTGTGGCCGGAATACACTCGGTTAGTAAATCCGGATATTATGGAAATTAATCTTTCTTGTTCTTTACAAAAACTGAAGAAAGAGATTATTGGAAAAGAATTAGCCAGTAAGAAACATTTAACTTGAGTTGGAAGTAGGTAGACTGAAATTAAAACTTCTTATTTTGTAGTAGGAACTTTGGTGCTTCTATCTCAGTTATGATAATATAAAATATGTTAGATTTAATTATGTAAGATATTCTGAGTTTCTAGTTCTATTTCTTTTTGCATTAGGTACTAAAGGAGTGTTCCCTTTGTCAACAATTAGACGTCTTTATGTAAGAAAAAAAGAAGGATTTCGTCAAGTAGAAAAAAGTTTATGTAATGATTTAAAAGAAATTCTCGGGGATAAAATTGATAGTGTAGCAATATACCATCGATATGATGTACAAGGAATAAATGATGCCGATTATGAACAGGCGAAGGTTACGGTCTTTTCGGAACCTCCGGTAGATACGATTACTGGTGATTTACCTACCGGTGATATTGTTATTGCTGTAGAGTTTTTACCGGGACAGTATGATCAACGTGCAGATTCTGCAGAACAATGTTTGGCTATTCTTACAGGGAATGATGGAATTCGAGTAAGATGTGCGTTACATTATGTATTTTTCGGGAACTTTGAAGTAGGAGATCGTAAGTGTATTTTAAAATTTTTGGTAAATCCGGTGGAATCTAGAGAAGCTTCTGTTGAAGAAGTACAAACTCTAGCACTTTCTATTGAACAACCTTCTGCTGTTCCTGTTGTAAAGGGAGTTATTTCTTCTGATGAAGAAGGTCTTTCCTCTATTATTTCTCATATGGGGCTGGCTATGAGTAATGAGGATATGACATTAATTAGAGATTACTTTAGAGATACAGAACACAGAGACCCAACAGAAACAGAAATTCGTGTATTAGATACTTATTGGTCTGATCATTGTCGTCATACCACGTTTTCAACGGATTTAGAAGAAGTAACCTGTGATGACGGACACTATATGAAACCTATTGAAGAAGCTCTTTCTTCTTATCTAAACACAAGAAATTTTATATATGGAGAAAATACAGCACGTCCAGTTACACTAATGGATATGGCAACAGCGGCCGTTAAAGAATTGCGTAAATCCGGTAAGCTTCAGGAAATGGATGAATCTGATGAAATTAATGCTTGTACTATAAAAATTAAAGTAGGAACAGAGCAAGGCGAAGAAGATTGGTTGCTTTTATTTAAGAATGAAACACATAACCATCCAACGGAAATTGAGCCTTTTGGTGGTGCAGCTACGTGTCTTGGCGGTTGTATAAGGGATCCATTGTCCGGTAGAGCTTATGTATATCAAGCTATGCGAGTAACCGGTGCAGGGAATCCTTGTACTCCGCTTTCGGAAACTTTGATAGGAAAACTTCCACAAAAGAAGATTGTATTGGAAGCGGCTAAAGGGTATAGTTCTTATGGGAACCAAATTGGACTTGCAACAGGAGAAGTTAAGGAGTACTATCATCCCGGATTTGTGGCAAAACGTATGGAAATAGGCGCAGTAGTTGCAGCTGCACCGGCAAAACATGTTATTCGTGAAAAGCCGATACCTGGTGATAAGATTATTTTGGTTGGTGGACGTACCGGCAGAGATGGTATGGGGGGAGCTACCGGATCCTCTAAACAATTAAATGTAGAGTCTATTGAAACTTGTGGAGCAGAAGTTCAAAAGGGAAATCCTATTACGGAGAGAAAAATTCAATGTCTTTTCCGTCGAGGAGAGGTTACTCGTTTAATTAAGCGTTCCAATGATTTTGGTGCAGGTGGAGTTTCTGTTGCTGTTGGTGAACTAACCGATGGAGTAGAAATTAATTTAGATTGTGTACCGAAAAAATATGAAGGTTTAGGAGGAACTGAACTTGCAATTGCAGAATCACAAGAGCGTATGGCCGTTGTTGTAGCCTCTGAAAATGTAGAAAAATTTATTGCTTATGCAGCAGAAGAAAATTTAGAAGCGACTGTAATTGCTAAAGTTACTGAAAATCCACGTTTAGTTATGAAGTGGAAGGGTGACACTATTGTTGATATTAGTAGAGAATTTTTAAATACTAATGGTGCAAGACAAACACGAAAAGTACATATTACAGCTCCTGCAGATGAAAGTTTTTTATCATCGACTGCTATTCTCACTGTAAAAGAAACTTGGTTGCAAAGATTGAGCGAATTAAATAACGCATCAGAACAAGGGCTGGCAGAACGTTTTGATAGTACTATTGGTGCCGGAACAGTACTTATGCCTTATGGTGGGATTTATCAAAAAACACCGACTGACGGCATGGTAGCTAAGATTCCGGTAAGAAAAGGTGAAACGGATACAGCTAGTTTTATGGCACATGGATTTGATCCCGAGCTTGCAGAATGGAGCCCGTTCCATGGTGCTGTATATGCAATTTTATTATCCATGACTCGTTTGGTAGCTATGGGAGCGGATTGGACTAAAACCTATCTTACTTTGCAAGAGTATTTTGAAAAGTTAACAGATGCTTCCAGTTGGGGAAAACCGGTTGCTGCTTTATTAGGGGCCTTTTATATGCAAAAAGAGCTGGGGATAGGTGCTATTGGGGGTAAAGACTCCATGAGCGGTACTTTTAATGATATGAATGTACCACCTACCTTAGTATCTTTTGCTATTGCACCGGGGAAAGCGTCAGAAGCTGTGAGTCAAGAATGGAAACAAGAAGGAAGTACTTTAGTTCTTTTTGGAATGCCCAAGAATGAATTTGGAATGCCTGATTTGGATGTTTTTAAAGAACATGCCACATTCCTTTATAATGAAGTCAAAAAAGGAAATATACGTTCTATGAAAGCAGTAGGTCATGGAGGTCTTGCTGTTACTGTAGCAGAGGCTGCTTTTGGTAATAAGATTGGGGCTATTTTTAATAGAAATATTCCAATACATAAATTTTTTGATAATTTCTATGGTGCTATTCTTGTTGAAACTGATGAATCTATAGCATTGGAATGGGCTAAGGAAGCTTGTGTAAAAATTATTGGAACAACGGGCGGAACGGAATTTGTTCTTTATGATGAGCATGTTTCTATTGAAGAGTTATTACAGGCATCGGAATCGACTTTAACATCTATTTTCCCAATTAGAGCAGATAGCTCTAGTGAAAGTATTCCAACCCTTCCTTACTATAGTCAATCTTCTGTCTCCTATAGCGGAAGAACTATTACTAAGCCAAAAGTATTTATTCCGGTAGTACCTGGAAATAATTGTGAAATTGATAGCGCACGTGCTTTTGAAAGAGCAGGAGCTGAAACGGATATTTATATTATTCGGAATAGGGATCAGGCAGAACTTACAGAATCTGTTGATGAAATGGTAAAGCGAATTAATGAAGCACAGATTGTTATGTTCCCGGGAGGATTTTCTGCCGGAGATGAACCGGATGGTTCTGGCAAGTTTATTGCTGCTTTATTTAGAAATCAAAAGCTGGAAAATGCTTTAGAAAAATTACTTTATACAAGAGATGGATTAGTTTTAGGGATATGTAACGGGTTCCAAGCTTTAATTAAGTTAGGGTTAGTTCCTTATGGTGAATTTAAGCCTCTTACTTCAGATGCACCAACGCTAACATTTAATACTATCGGAAGACATTTATCGCAATATGTAACAACTAAAGTGATTTCCGTTAAATCTCCTTGGTTTGCTACTATGAAACCGGGAGATCAACATAGTATTGCTATTAGCCATGGAGAAGGGCGATTTATTGCTTCTCCTGAACAAATTGAACAATGGGCAGCTAATGGTCAAATTGCTACACAATACACTAACTATGAGGGGTTGTCTTCTTATGACAGTCGATATAATCCGAATCAATCCGTATGGGCTATTGAAGGGATTACCAGTCCGGATGGTCGTGTATTAGGTAAGATGGGACATTCTGAACGTTATGGTAAGAATGTGGCAAAGAATATTTATGGGAATAAATACCAGCCTTTGTTTAAATCCGGAGTTACATATTTTACCGGTAAATAGCTTACAAGATAAAAACTCTTGGGATGATAGTCGTACCCAAGAGTTTTTATATGCTGGTTGATTATCTTGAAAATATTAGATATCTTATATTTAATACCGTGTATTCTAATATGGAGAATAAAATATGTTGAAATTAAAAGATTTTTTACTGGTTTTAGTAGTTGGTTACTCTGTATATCAAGTATATTGGGGTACGGGTTGGAATGAACAGAATTTATTCTTACTCATTTGTTCATTAATTGCGTTTGGTTATTCTGTTTTGCAAAAAATGGGAGTTTTTGCTAAATTAAAACAAAGACAAGAAGAGATTCTCGCACAGAAAAAGCAGGAGAACGAAGAGTAAATAAAAGCAGATTTCTATAAAGGAATCTGCTTTTATATTGTTGATAGGTCGTTTTGTCAAAGAATATTAACTATGCTAAAATTACAATAAATAAAAATACTGATAAATAGCATGTTTTAATAGTGTGGAGAATACTATGAAGTCCGAGTTAAGAATAGTGACAAAATGCAATAAAATAGCGGAAAGATATAGGGTCATACATTCTTTTCTTTCTATATTTACTCAAGTTGGACATATATTATTCATAATTTACGGTATTTGGTTATGGATTTACTCCGCAAATCAAGGTAACAAGTATCAGAAGAGAAAAAGTGCATTAGTGATACTTCTATCAGTTTTATTTTGTTCTTCTTTTTCGTTTATTATAGGAAAGATTTGGAAACGAAAAAGACCTTTTGCTAAGGATGACAAAATAAGTAACTTTACCGGACATAAATCCAATGCTTCCTTTCCAAGTAATCATACAATGAATAGTTTTGCTGTTATTTTCCAATTATATAAAGATAAAATACCGGGGCGTTTTTTTATGACGGTTTTAGCAATATTACTTGCATTTTCCCGTGTGTTTACAGGACTTCATTATCCTACCGATTTAATCGGAGGTATAGCTATAGCGGGGAGTATGCATATGTTTATAAATCGTAGTCCTATAATGAACTTTGTACAGCAATTGACAGTATGGAGTTCTTTACTTACTGATAGTGTATTGTATTTTATAAAAAAAGCATGGTGATTATATGAAGAGTCATATGCAAGAAGAAAAAGGAAAGAAAATTTCTATTTTATATATTCTTCAAATTTTAAAAGAATATTCTGATGAACATCATGCACTTTCACAACAACAAATTATTGATTTATTACAAAAACATTATGGGCAATCTATAAATAGAAAATCTGTAAAACGTGATTTAGAAAGATTAAAAGATGCAGGGTTTCCTATCGCATCTAAAGAAATATCTCGGGAAATACAGGGGAAAAATAATGCTTTAACTAGAGATTGGCAATGGTTACCACTCTTTAGTGAAGATGAAATTTTATTATTAATTGATACTCTTTATTTTTCACATATGAATTTGGGAATTATAAAAAAGTTATCGGATAAATTAAGAAAATTAAGAAATCATTTATCAGAAGATAGTCGGACCTATATACGTAATGTACCTTTTTCAGAGCCTATTGTAAAAAAAGCTGATATGCAACAGACCCTTATTATTTTATCAGAAGCACTGAAAGCAAAAAGTAAAATTAAATTTCAATATATGTATTATAAGGCTGATTTAAAACGATATCCTCATCTTGATAAAGATGGAAACATTAAAGAGTACAGTGTAAGTCCTTATATTATCTATGCATCTGACCAACGATATTTTTTGTTATGTAATGTAGATGGTGATAGAGGTATAAAAGTATTTAATCTTAGCCTTATAGAAAAAATTTCGATGATAGAGGGGGAAATTATACCGCTTAAGTCTTTGCCCGAAGCAGAACATTTTAGAAGTGTTAAATATATTAAACCCATGTTGCCTATATATACGGAAGGGGCGGTTACATGTAAGTTTAGAGCAGACAATAGTTTGATTACGAATATTTTGGAACAATTTGGTAAAGCGGCTACTATTATTTCCGCCTCTCAAAATGAAGTAGAAGTAGAGGTATTGGCACCTACTTCTTGTGTCGAAATTTGGGCATTTTCTTATGCACCGTTAGTTCGTGTTACAGGTCCGGAAGAATTAGTGAAAAAAATTCGAGACAAAGTAGCTTCTTTGCAAAGGATGTATGAGCGATGAGTATAGCAGTCGGAATAGTACTAGTCATAATTATCATATTATGTTGCCCTATTCGATACAAAGTGGATTTAGATAAAAGTGGAGCAACATTTTTAATACATGTATTTTTATTTTTGTCTTGGTCAAGAAAAATTGCATTTATAAGGGAAGAAGATGGTGTTTCATCTAAAGATTTAATAGATAACAAATCAGATTCTATAATGGAAGGTAAAAGGATAGAAGAAAACATTGAGGATGAGAATGACTTCTATGATAAAAATGAAATTCCTGCTACAATAAAAATAGAAAAGAAAGAAGCGAATAAACCGTCTATATGGGAGCAAATTCAGTTTGCATGGAAATGCAGATTTATACATAGATCTTTACAAGATATAAAAAACATACTCATACATAGTAAACCGGGCTATTTAAACATAAATGGTCAATTTGGAACAGGTGATCCTATGTTAACGGGTATAGTAGAAGGGGTAGTCAAGTCTGTGATTCCTAAGTCTACGGAAAATGTAGAATATTGCTATATAGAGAAAATTATTGCACTTAATATAGTTTTTAAAGGATGTATCTTACCTTGCGTAATAATATGGATATTATTCAAATGGTTTATTTCAAAAGAAACTCGAATGTTTTTTAAATTCCGGGAGGGGAAATTTTATGAATGATGCAGTAAGAAGTAAAATCTTTGAAGAGTTTAAAGATATGATTACTACGGAATCAGTAGTTGGAGAACCTATTTATCTTGGTGATGCAACTATTGTACCTTTTGTAGATATCAGTTTCGGATTTGGAACCGGACAGAGTAAAGACTGTCATGAAGGCGGTGCAGGCGGTGGCAAAATAACACCTACAGCGGTTCTTATTATGAAAGGAGAACGTATTGAATTATTCTCCATAAAGAATGCAACTGCTAATAATACGATTGATAAAATGCTTAATTTGATGCCGGAAATCATATCTCATTTTAGAAAAGGTAAAAAAGATAAAACTCTTTTAGAAGAGCAAGTTAAAACAGATGCTGATATTGATATAAAGGAATAAATAAAAAGAATCCCATTAAAGAAGTCTCGTATTTATAAAACTTTTTTAATGGGAGCTTGTTTACTGTTTTTTATACAGAATTTAATAATCTATATGTGCGTTATTAATAGGGGTGTGTTATAATATATAAACATCGAAATATGAATAATTAATAAATTTTGATGTTTATATGGGGAATGATTATGAGTACTAGATACTCCATTATTTTGTAGTATGTAGGAGGATTTTATTATGAAAATGAATAAAAAAATAACAGCGGCTGTTGCAGCTGCTATGATGGCATGTTCTGCGTTTAGTGTTTCTGCAGCGGGTATTGGTGTTGTTAATACTAATGCATTGTTTGCAGCACATCCAAAAATGGAAAAGGCACAGCTTAATTTAAAACAAGCTTACCAGAAAGCACAGGATCAATTCCAAAAAGAATCTAGCAATAAAACAGATGCACAAAAACAGCAATTAGCAAATAACTTACAGCGTGAATTTGCACAGAAAGAAAGAAGTGAAATGGCTCCCATTATGAATGACATTATGAAAGCTATTGAGCAGGTTCGCAAGGATCAAGGTCTTGATGTGGTTCTTGAATCCGGTAATGTAGTAAGCGGCGGAATGGATATTACTTCTGCGGTAGCGGCTAAGATTGTTAAGTAATCAATAATAAAAGGGATGCATTTAGGTGCATTCCTTTTTACTTTTGTGAGGGAATTATGAATGATACTTCGTTAATATATCCTATTAATGAGAATGGGGAGATTTTATTAGGAAAGAAAAAGCGTGGTATGGGCGTGCAAAAATGGAATGGCTTTGGTGGGAAAGTAAAAGAAGGGGAGACCATGCGTCAGTGTGCAGTACGGGAATTGTATGAAGAATGTGGACTTCTTGCCAATAAAGATGATTTGGAGATCGTAGCAGATTTATATTTTAGGAATATAGAAGGTATGGAGTGGTCACATGCAGGAATTGTTTATATTGTAAGAAAATGGAAAGGAACCCCTCTTTGTTCCGATGAAATGGAACCGCAATGGTTTTCTGCAGATACACTTCCATTTGAATCCATGTGGGAAGCGGATATTCATTGGTTGCCAATGATTTTAAATGGACAAAAAATACGTGGAATTATTACTTTTGATGGGGATGGGGAAACGGTTATTAATTATGACTTTTTGGAGATTAAATGAATATATCAAAAAGTATAAAAAGTAAAGAGAATTGGGTAGAATTATTATTAGCATGGTCTTCTTGTTTAGATAGAGAATTGCCTTGGCGTGAGAGATATCCTAGAAATCCCTATTATGTGTGGGTTTCAGAAATTATGTTACAACAAACACGAACAGAAGCAGTAAAACCCTATTTTAATACATGGATACATAAATTTCCTACAGTGCATGATTTAGCATATGCGGAAGAATCGGAAGTGCTTCATACATGGCAAGGTCTAGGCTATTATAATAGAGCCAGGAATCTTCAGCGGGCTGCACAAGAAGTAGAATCTAAATATGGTGGTAATTTACCGGAAACCCGGTCGGAATTAGAATCTTTACCCGGTATAGGCTCTTATACAGCAGGTGCTATTTTATCCATTGCTTATGGACAAAGGGAAGTGGCTGTTGATGGTAATATTCTTCGGATTTATTCTAGGCTCTATAATATAGAGGAGGATATTATGAAATCAAAAGGGAAAAGAAAAATTACTCAACTGGTAGAAGAAACATTGCCTATCCCTGCCGGCATATTTAATGAAGCATTAATGGACTTAGGACAAGAAATTTGTATTCCTAAGTATCCTAAATGTGGAGAATGCCCAATTTCTATGGCTTGTGATGCCTATGCGTTAGGTAAAGAAAAAACTTTACCGATAAAGACAAAAAAGAAAGCACCTAAAGAATACTATGTAGCATGTGCTCTCATTATGAAAGATAATAAGTTTTTAATGCATAAACGTGCAGATAAAGGGATGCTTGCTTCTATGTGGGAATTCCCTATGATTATAGATGAAAGTGCTGATAAAGCAGTACATGATTTATTTATTTTATGGGGAGAAGAATCAAATGTAGATTCGATATGGACTTATAGCCATACATTTTCTCATCAAATATGGCATATGTCAGCATATCTGATAAAGCAAAAGAATCAAATAGTATTAGATAAAAACTTAAAATGGTTTTCATCGGAAGAATATATGCATATACCTTTAGCAGGGCCGCATGCTAGGTTAGCTGCCTGGGCTAAAAAGATATTAAAATAAAAAGACAGTGAATTTATTTCACTGTCTTTTTATTTTGAGTAAAGTCCCTTTTGAATAAGAGAATCTTTTAAGCCTTCACGGAATAACGTAGCACCGCCATTTGCAGGATGGCGTAATCCTGTTACTTTAAATCCTGCATTTTGCAATGTGTGCTCACTTTTCTTACCTACCGCATAGATGGGTAAAGGACCTGTTAATTTTAACAATTTACGTGTATACTCTAATCCTATTTCAAGTTCTTTATCACTAGGTGTTCGGTTACTCAGCATTTTATTTTTTTTATAGGGATGAAAGGGGAAAATATTCCATAAAATAAAGTCAGTTGGTGAAAGGCCACAATTAAGTATAGAATTCCATACAATAGTATCGGTAGGTTCATTAAATCCTTTTTCTCTTTGTATCTCTTTGGGGATAAAAGGACTATTTTGGCGGCTGGTTCGTTTTCCCTTTTTTCCTAAAATCATTTTTGAAGTGATTGTTGGATGGAAATTTAAAATCATACGTTCACAAGTCATTGCGATGCCTGTAAAATGCCCTCCTTGATACCCACATGCTTCTGCAATAACTAAAATACGTGCACTTTCTAGCCTTTGTATCAGATATTGACTTAATTGATTGCGGCGTATTGTTCGTGAAGCAGATATATCATAGTCGGGGTCAAAGTCTCCCCATGGATTGAAAACATTTTTACTGTGATAGGAAGAAAGATCTTCAATAAATAATTTTATTTTATGCATCTCGCGAAAGTAATTCATTGGTATTCACCCACTTAAAAATAGAACCGGTAGGAAATGTATATATTTCTTCAAATTGGGATCGTAAAGACCAAGCATTAAATGAGTTTTTATTATTTTTAGACACATACAGGTATACAGGGGTGTCTTTTCTATACATAGTCAGTTCTGTATCTGTGATGGATGGCATTGTATATTTATTATCCCAAAGAGGGTTTCTTCCTTCCTTTGTTGTTTCTTTGGTTGTTGGGACGAGACGGATGGCAGTTTCACCGGTATAGTACGTAAAGGAAGTACTATAGGAGTTAAAAAACATATGATCACCGGGTAAATTATGAAAGGTAGATGCCATAAGAATTCCTGAACGTGTAGATAAATAAGGGGGAAGTCCTATCGTTATGATACATAAATATAAGCAGGCTATACCGGTTATAGCACTATAAAGTAACTCTTTTGTAAAATTCTTGGTAAAGCAGTAGGTCATAGATAAAATAGTACATGCAGCAATTATATAAAATGGAGTCCAATTTATATTTTTTAACCAGAATGTACCGGCGGTAAGTATAAAAATAAAAAATAGAGAGGTTGTTAAAAAATTGATTTTAAGTGATGGTTTATGTTCTAACAATGGAGGAATCGCTTCTGCTGCTAATAAAATAGCAGGGATGATTGCAATATATGTATAAGTTGGGTATTTAGTTGCTATTAATGTATAAAAAAGCAGTGTACCTCCGAACCAAACCAACAAGAATTTATAAAAGGGGGTATTGCTAGAGGAACGATGATGAGCGAATATTCTATCGAAAGTAAGCCCCGTCCAAGGAAGTAGTGAAAGGGGAAGAAGGACTAAATAATAATACCAGTGGTTATCTTGTGGATGCTCAGAAGACGTTGCACGAATTATATTATGTAAACCAAGGAATTGATTAACAAATTCAGTGCCGTGTATGTATATCATACTTCCATACCATGGCATTGCCACTAAAATAAAACAAAGAATTCCTTGCCAGGGAAAACAACGTTTAAAAAATTCTTTGGAGCGCATGAATAGACACCAAGTTAATAGCAATAATCCCGGAAGAACAATTCCAACAGGGCCTTTAGTCAAACATGCTAAACCGGCTGCAATATAAGCAATTATAAGATGTTTGATATTATTTTCAGTTAATCCTATGTAAGCTGATAACATGGTCGGAATAGTAAATAATAAGAGTAGTTGATCGGTAATAATTGCATGAGATACTATCCAGAATTGCAAAGATGTCATTAAGAACAATCCGGAAAATATTGCAATCTGATTATTTTTATATAGCCGTAATGCATAAAATACTAATAAGCTTATAGATAAAGATCCTGCTAAAATAGATGGTAAGCGTGAGGCTAAATCAGTAAAACCGAATATTTTATAAGATAATGCAGTTACCCAATATATCATAATCGGTTTATCAAACCAGTAATGCCCATAGATTGTAGGTGAAATCCAGTTGTTAGACAATACCATTTCTTTCGCAGGTAATGCGTAATTAGATTCTACCGGATCTGTGACTGGGATTCCTTGTACACCACAAAGGAGAAACAGAAAAGATATAAAAAATAAAAGTAATAGTATTTTTTTATTTTCTAAGAATGTTTTCACAATTAGACTCCTTTTTTAATGAGGAAATAAGCAGTATCCAGTTCCCAAAGAATAGAGAAGTTCTTTTTTTCTGATTCTGGATATTTATTATAAGTCTTTTTTTGAACTAGGAAATAAGAATTTTGGGGAATAGTAATTTCTTTTGAAGAACTTGGGAGATAAATATTTTGTGTATTATGGGGGCTTACTGTAATTGCAGCATTTGCATTAGGAAGAGGTTTTCCATATATGTTTTGGTAAAAAGCAATTCCAGGTCTGTAAAAAGAATCAATATAAAGTGTATTGGTAGAGATATAAGGTGTAGCGCTTAATTTATCTCCAATATTTTTTGATGCAAAGTTTTCTGAAATAGATGTAGCAAATAATATCCATACAGATAAAATTACGAATAGAGATATAATCCCTTGTGTAAGGAAAAAATACGAAAACAGTTTTTTCTTCATGGTATAGGCACTTATTCCGCCTAAAATAAATAAACTAATGAAAATCAAAAGTTTTGTTAGTATTCCCCCTATAGGCAGTATAGGGGATAAAGCTAATGCAATTGCTACAACTAGAATGAAAATAAAATGCATTGTTGGAATGTAAATAGAAACCTTTGATTTTTCTTCAAGCTTGGTTATAGCGTATCCACTTAACAAAGCTAATGGAGGATACATTGGTAAAATGTAGGAAAAAAGTTGTGTAGATGATAAAGAGAAAAAAACAAAAATAAAAGATGCCCAGACAATAAAATACATTAGTACCTTATTTTGCTTCCAATGTTTTACATAAGAGAAAATAAGAGGAATTGTTCCTGTCCATGGGAAAAATCCTGCCGTAAGTACTAGAAAGTACATCCAAATATGATTTTGCCCTTCGTGTTCAGGTGTAATAAAACGAGTGATATTGTGATAACCTAAAAATGTATCAGTAAATGTAGAACCATGATATATACTCATGTAAATAAACCATGGAAGACCTATAAGACATGCTAATGGAATGCCCCAAATCCATCGTAGTTTCATTATGTTAGTCAGATTTAGTTGCTTTGTAAGAAGTAACCATAAACCAACAATTAATGCGGGAAATCCAAATCCGATAGGTCCTTTGGCTAAAAGTGCTACTCCACAAGCAGTGTAAGCAGAAATATATTTTTTTCGAGCAAAGGACATCATGGCAACGGTAAGTGCTAATAGTAAGGTAGTATCCGTAACTGCACTACGTGCTAAGATAATGATTTCCAGTGAGGTTGCAAAAATAAAAGCACCTCTTCTTGCAGCTTTTTCACCGATTAATGGACATGCAGATAAGAAGAGATAGATAGAAGTAATTATAGCACCTATTACGGAAGGTAACCGTGCTGACCAGGTAGATATGCCAAAACAGGAAAAGCTGATAGCTTCTAACCAATAAAATAGAGGTGGTTTATCATACCAAAACTCTCCATATATACGAGGAGAAAGCCAATCACCTGTAATAAGCATTTCTTTTGCCGTTTGACCATAGACAGGTTCATCCGGATCAAGTAGTGGAATGAATCCTAGATAAAGTCCATATAGAACCATGCCTAAAAGCAATAATAGTAAACAAGTTCGTTTTTGCGATGTGGTCATAATTATTTTTTCTTAAATAGGTAAAATACTATAAATATAAATAAAACTAATAATATAGAAGCAATTAAAATTTCCAATTTCCAGTTTAAGAGAATATGCCAGTTTTCACCTAGCATTACACCCAAATATACGAGAAATAATGTCCAGGGAATAGTCCCAAATAAAGAAAGTATAATAAATTTTGAGAGATCATAACGTGCAATTCCTGCCGGTAATGATATAAATGTTCGAATTCCAGGAAGTAATCTGCCCGTAAATACTGCAATACCGCCATATTTTTGAAACCAAGAATTAGCAGCTACTAATTTTTTCGTAGTTAAATTTTGTGTTGTACTATATTTTAAAAGAATAGCTCTGCCTCCTTTATAACCTAGCCAATAAGATAAGAGAGAGCCGACTATACCTGCAATTGTTCCGATAATTATTGTTGGTATAAAAGAAAAAATTTGCTTATATACAAGGAATCCGGCAAAACCAAGAATAATTTCACTGGGAATAGGAATATTCATATTTTCCAGTGCCATTAATATAAAGAGTGCAAGATATCCCCATTCGGTTAAAAATAAAGTAATAAGTTCCATAACTGCCTTTCTGGTTAAGTATAGGAATACAGATAAATTTGTACTATACATTACTATACAATGATTTTTTATAAAATGCTATGTTACAAGTTACAACTTTTATAGAAAATATACTTATTAAGAATAAAAATATAATTATTAATAAATATAAGTATTTTTAAATAAATATTCAAAAAATGCTTGACATATGATAATGAGTTTGATAGTATTTCAATAACCTTAATACTTAGAGGGAGATATTCTAATAGTTAGTAATAAATGGAGATGATTTATTATGCAAATGGGTAAAAAATGTAAACTGGCTTTAGCAGTCGGTATGATTGCTGCCGTTGTAACCGGTGTAGTAGGTTGTGGGAGTTCGAATTCCAATAATGATAAAGTCATTCGTGTAGGGGCAGAAACGACATTCCCTCCATTTGAATTTGTTGAAAATGAAAAATATGTCGGATTTGATTTAGATTTAGCAGATGCTGTTATTAAACAAATGGGTGGAAAAATGGAGTTTAAGAGCATGGGTTTTGATGCTTTGATTCCTGCTATTCAAAGTAATCAAATTGACTTGATAGCTTCAGGTATGGATGCAACTCCGGAACGTGCAAAAAAAGTGTTATTCAGTGAACCTTATTTTGAACAAAATGGCTATGTTATCGTAGTGAAAAAAGATAATGACAATATTAAAAATTGGACAGATCTTTCCGGCAAGGTTGTCGGTGCACAAGTAGGGACTGAACAAGTTGGTCTTGCAAAAGAGCAAGGAGCTTCCGATGTAAAACAGTTGGATTCTATTTCACAAGCTTTTATGGAATTAAAAGCAGGGACTGTTGATGCAGTAGTTTTAGATCATCCGGTAAGTATGTATTATTTGAAACAAGGGGCAGATCAGGATGCTAAGATTGTAGGCGAAGCAAAGCAAGGGGCTCCATTAGTATTTGCAATGAATAAGAATAATGAACAGCTTCAACAAGATGTTAATAAGGCAATGAAAGAACTTAAGGAAAATGGTACTTATGATAAAATTTACCAGAAGTGGTTCGGGTCATCTGAGGTTAAATAATAAACAAAATAAAAATGCTACTAACAGTAGCATTTTTATTTTGTTTATTATTTAGGAATAAAAATCGAAAAATAGTTTAACCACAAAATTAGTAGATAGAAGTATATAAAAAAAGTATAGCTAGTTCGAAATATCTAAAAATACCAATATATACTGATTTTTTAGATTGGATAAGGAATAAAATCAATAGGGGAGCGGTTTTCTAAGGGGATAGATGTTTTACTTATCTTTCAAAATCATATAAAATAATACAGTAACATTCATTACTGATTTGATATTGAGGTGATTATATGAGTGAATTACTTCGTATAGAAAATTTACATATAAATATAGGAGAAAAAGAAATTCTCCGAGGAATAAATCTTACTGTTAATACTGGGGAAGTTCATGCAATTATGGGTGTGAATGGGGCAGGTAAGTCTACTTTGCTACATGCTATTATGGGTAATCCTAATTATGAGGTGACTGAAGGTCGTATTTTCTTTAAGGGAGAAGATATCACAGATGTTTCTGTTGATAAGCGTGCTAAAATGGGATTATTTTTATCTTTTCAAACTCCTATTGCAATTGCAGGAATTACAACAGAGAATTTTATTCGTGCAGCTAAGACAACTATTAGTGGTAAGCAACAGCGCTTATTTCCTTTTAAAAGATTAATAAAGCAATGTATGACGGATTTAGATATGGATGAATCTTATGCCGGTAGATATTTAAATGATGGATTTTCAGGAGGAGAACGAAAAAAAAATGAAATTCTTCAAATGAGAATTCTTAATCCGATACTTACTATGCTTGATGAAACAGACTCAGGTCTTGATGTTGATGCAGTACATACTGTTTCTGAAAATATTAAAGCATATCATACGGAAGAAAATGCATTAATTCTTATTACACATCTCAATCAATTATTGAAGTTTATTCCACCGGATGTGGTACATGTGCTTATTGACGGACGTATTGTAAAAGAAGGCGGTTCTGACTTAGTTGATGTAATCGAAATGAATGGTTTTGATGCATTTAGAACTGAGGTGTAAATATGGTAGGCAAAAGGAAGAAAAGTGAAATTGATGATATTAGCCGAAGTATTTATGATATTAAAGATGAAGTTTCGTTCTCCTTTAAGACAGAGGCAGGTCTTACATCTGAAATCATAAGAGAAATTTCCGCCAAGAAGAATGAACCCGTTTGGATGTTAAAAAAACGTTTAGATGCATTAGCGGTTTATCACAAGTTGGATATTCCGCCGTGGATGCCTGATATTTCTGATTTAGATATGAATCAGATTGATACTTATGTTCGACCTAAAACAGATATTAAAGCTCGGTGGGAGGATCTTCCTCAATATATTAGAGATACTTTTGATCGCTTAGGAATTCCGGAGGCGGAAAAAAAATCTTTAGCTGGTGTTGGCGCACAGTATGATTCGGAAGTTGTTTATCATAATGTACAAAAAGAATTAGAAGAACAAGGTGTTATTTATGTTGATTTTGAAACAGCAGTTACAAAATATGAAGATATTATCCAAGCTTATTTTGGTACCCTAATTACACCTTATTATCATAAATTTGCGGCACTTCATTATGCGGTATGGTCCGGAGGATCTTTTGTATATGTCCCTAAAGGGGTAGATGTAAAAATGCCGTTACAAAGTTATTTTAGGTTAAATGCTCCCGGTGCAGGTCAGTTTGAACATACTTTAATTATTGTAGAAGAGGGAGCTTCTTGTCACTTTATAGAAGGGTGTTCAGCTCCTCGATATAATATTGCCAATTTACATGCAGGTGCAGTAGAACTTTTTGTTAAAAAGGATGCTATTTTACGATACTCAACTATAGAGAACTGGTCTAAAAATATGTATAATTTGAATACTAAGAAATCTATAGTTGAAGAAAACGGACATATGATATGGGTGAGCGGGTCTTTTGGATCTCATGTATCATGCTTGTATCCGGATACAGTATTACGTGGGGATAACTCTACTTGTGAGTTTACCGGTATTACATTTGCAGGAAAAGGACAGTGTTTAGATACGGGAACTAAAGTAGAAGCTTATGGAAAAAACACAAGTATTAACATTAATTCTAAATCCATCTCTAAAGCCGGTGGAGAAGCTATTTATCGCAGCGTGGTTCACATTGGAGCAAATGCACAAGGAGCTAAAGGCACGATTAGCTGTGAGTCTTTAATGTTGGACAATGAGTCTAGATCAGATACAATTCCGGATATTATTATTGAAAATGATGATATTGATTTAGGGCATGAAGCTAAAATCGGTCGTATTGCAGATGAAAGTATTTATTATTTGATGAGTCGAGGATTTTCGGAAGAAGAAGCAAAAGCTATGGTTGTTCGAGGGTTTGCTGAGCCTATTTCAAAGGAATTACCGCTAGAGTATGCAGTAGAAATGAATAGACTTATTACTTTGGAGTTCGAAGGGGCGATTGGGTAAGGAGGGCCGCTATGGTAAAAATGAAAATCAATGAATTGCCACGGTTAACTTATCGATATGTAAAAACAAATGATACTTCTGTTGAAATAAAAGAAGCGCCTCGTTGTAGTAAAGCTATCTTTTCTGATATGACATATGTATCTACAGGTGGAGAATTACCCTCTACTTTTAAAGGAGCATCCGATTCTTTACTGGCGTTATCACAAAAAAATGGTATAACCACTATTTGTATTCCGGATGGTATATCAGCTTCTTTACAAATAATGGTACAAACTACAGAAGGTTATCCGGACTTCAGAAGTGCATTTTCTATATATGTAGGAGAAAAAGCATCTCTTTCTTTAGTCTGGGTATGGGATGGAAATGTAGATAATAGCGAAATTATATCTGCAACATACTATGAAGTAAAAAAACAAGGGACTTTGAAAGTATCTATTTTAGAAAGAAACTTATCTAATGCACTTTGGTTGGAACAACGTTATACACTTCTTTACGCAGAAGCTAATGCAGAGTTTGCTTCTGCTATGTTGGGTGGAGAAAAAATAATTGTTCATAGTATAGGTGATTTACATGGACAAAAATCTAATATGACAGAAACTGCTGTATATGCATTGAAAGGAACTCAACATCAAGATCTTTTTTATCATATAAATCATATGGGAAAAGAATCGACCAGTTGCATAGATGTTAAAGGTTCTTTATCTGGCAATGCAAAAAAAGTATTTAGAGGTACATTAGATTTTAAGCGTGGATGTAGCGGTTCTGTAGGTGAAGAATGTGATTATGTTATTCAATTAGATTCAACAACTAAAAATATTTCTCTTCCACTTTTATTGTGTACAGAAGATGATGTAATGGGAAATCATGCCTCCAGTGCAGGCCAGCTTGATGCAAATATTATTTACTATTTAATGACACGTGGATTTACATGGCAGGAAGCAAGACGCATCATGGTAGAATCTTTGATTTGTCCACTAATTGATAAAATGGATGAGGGATTAAGAGCTGAAGTGTTAGAGTCGATTCGATATAATTTAGAGGCAAGGGAGGATGCATGATTTGTAATAAAATCAGAAAGGAGTTTCCTATATTAAATAAAAAAATAGGAAATCATTCTCTTGTGTATTTTGATAATGCAGCAACTACACATAAACCAATATCTGTGTTGCAAGCTACTTTTGATTATGCAACTACACATAATGGAAATCCGCATCGAGGTGCACACATATTGTCGATAGCAGCATCAGAAGCTTATGAGAACTCAAAACAAGTTGTTAAGGAATTTATTAATGCTAAGGATACAGATGAGATTATCTATACTCGAAATGCAACGGAAAGCTTAAATTTAATAGCGACTTCTTATGCTGAACATACTTTAAAAAAAGGTGATCGTATTTTAATTACGATTGCAGAGCATCACTCTAATTTAGTTATTTGGCAGCGAGTAGCGGAAAAAACGGGTGCTATTTTAGATTATATTTATGTGGATAAAGAGACTGGAAAATTTTATGAGGCCGATTTAGCTAAATTGGATGATCCGCGTGTAAAGATATTTTCTTTTGCACAAGTAAGTAATGTGTTGGGGCTTCATTTTGATTCTCGAACTTTAATTCAACGTGCCCACGCACATGGAGCTGTTGTTATCGTTGATGGTGCACAAAGTATTCCTCATAAATTAACAGATGTACAAGATTTAAATTGTGATTTTTATGTTTTTTCCGGGCATAAAATGTGTGCTTCTACAGGGATAGGAGTTCTTTATGCTAAAAGAGAACTTTTGGAAAAAATGCCGCCATTTTTATTGGGCGGGGATATGATTGAACAAGTAGAAGAACAAAAAACAACTTTTGCATCTTTACCGGCAAAGTTTGAAGCAGGTACTCCTAATGTGGAGGGGGCTGTTTCGTTAGCAGCAGCTATTCACTTTTTAAACGGTATAGGATATGATTTTATTCAAAAACAAGAAAAACAATTAACTCATCGTTGTTTAAGCGGTATGAAAAAAATTCCTTTTGTTCATATCGTAGGTTCAACAGATATAGAATTAAAAGAAGGTTTAATTGCATTTACTGTAGAAGGGGTTCATCCGGAGGATGTAGCACAAATTCTTTCTTCTGATGGGATTTGTATTCGTACCGGTCATCATTGTGCAGAGCCGTTACACTTATATTTACAGATTCCTTCAACATGTAGAGTTAGTTTTTATTTGTATAATACGGAACTGGAAGTTGACTATTTCTTGGAAAAATTATCACAAGTTCGTAAAATTATGGGGTATAACGATTAATGGATATTAAACAGTTATATACAGATATTATTTTAGAATATAATCAAGATTTAACTAATAAAAGAGAACTTGTTTCTCCTACAATAAAGGAACATGGGCATAATCCTAATTGTGGAGATGATATTGATGTTGCTATTAAAGTTCGTGAAGGAATGGTGGAAGATATAGCTTATACCGGGAATGGATGTGCTATTAGTCAAGCATCTACTGCTATGATGGCAGAGCTGATTAAAGGAAAAAGCTTAATGGAAAGTAGACGGTTGGTTCAGCTATTTCTTGCTATGATTCGTGGGCAAGTTACCGATGTGAATATATTGGAAGAATTAGAAGCCGCCTATACCTTAAAAGATATTGCTAAAATGCCGGTTCGTGTGAAATGTGCAGTATTAGGGTGGCATACATTAGAGCTGATTCTTAATCAATTATCGGATGAAGATAAAAGAGATTTATAATAAATAAACCCCATCCTGATTAGGGTGGGGTTTATTTAAAGTATTCATTTGATAAAGAGGTATTTCATGAAAGAATATACAGTAGGAAAAAAAGATGCTAATTTAAGAGTGGATCGATTTTTAATGAATAAGATGCCGGAACACTCAAAACTTTTTATATTAAAATCTATTAAAAATAAAAAAATCAGAGTTAATCAAAAACATCCGAAAAAGGATGACAGATTGGTAGTTGGAGATCGTGTAGTATCCTATATTCTTGAAAAAGCAGATAAGAGTGTTTCTATAACAAATATAAAAAAGAAATTTTCTGTCGTGTATGAAGATAAAAATATTCTTATAGTAAATAAAGAAGCGGGAATTCTTTCAGGAGATGCAACCGGTAAAAATAACACTACATTAGAAGAACAAGTAAACGAGTATCTTAAAGTTAAAGCGGAACGAGCAACATTATGCCATCGAATTGATTTTAATACGAGCGGATTAGTTATTCTTGCGAAGAATAGGAAAAGTTTAGAAATATTAAATGAACTGTTTAAAGAAAGAGAAGTAAATAAATATTATTTGTGTATTGCTGTGGGGAATTTTAATCAAAGACAAGGAATACTTAAGCATTATTTGATTAAAGATGCAGTACAAAGTAAGGTTTGGGTTTCCGTATCTCCTAAAATAGGAGCTAAAAAGGCTATTATGGAGTATAGAGTGCTTTTAGAGGCAAAAAAATTATCTTTGGTAGAGTGCAGATTGGAAACCGGAAGAACACATCAAATAAGGTGTCAAATGGCATATATAGGGCATCCTTTGTTGGGCGATAACAAATATGGGAAAAAAGCAATTAATAAAGAATATGGAGAATCTCAACAATTATTATGTGCTTATAAAATTTCTTTTAATAGAACCGATAAGCTAAAAGAGCTGGGCTATTTGGCCGGGAAAACTTTTAAACTTCCCGATGTTGCTTTTGTAAAGCAATACTTTAATCAATAGTTTAATGAAGTTATCAGTAATTTAAGGGGGATTTATGATATGGATTGCAGTAATTGATAATGAAAGAGGTATTTTATTTAATAGAAGGAGACAGAGTCAGGATAAATTACTTAGAGAAAGAATTTTAAAAGTAACTGCAGATTCTATTTTATGGATTAGTCCTTATACTGCAATACAATTTGGAGAAAAACTTCCGAAGCATGTACGTATAGCTGAAAATATACCTATAAAAAATTCTAAAGAAGAATATGTTTTTTTTGAAGAGGAAACCCCATTCGCTTATATGGAATATATAGACAAAATAGTATTGTATCATTGGAATAGAAATTACCCGGCTGATACTTACTTTAATATCGATTTATCTTTGTGGAAATGTTCTAATGTATATGAATTCGCAGGAACATCTCACGAGAACATAACAGAGGAGATATATGTTAAATGAGAAAAATATACACGTTAGTACTTTTTACAGTATTACTTGTATTTACTATATTTAATAATGCCGGATTTATAAATAAAAAGCTATCTAATAGAAGGAATGTAGAATCCTATTCTAATCAAATAGTAACGACTCTTTCGGAAGTTCCTGCATTTAATGGAAAGCCTTACATTGTTATTAATGGAAATATTCCTTTCTTTAAAGAGTCTGATCTTACATTAACACCGTTAGAATTTTATGGAGAACTGGATTATTTGGGGCGTTGTACAAGTGCTAAAGCTCTTGTTGGGAAGGAAACGATGCCTACTGAAAAAAGAGGGAGTATTGGTTCTGTTAAACCTACTGGATGGCAAGTAAGTAAATATAACTTTATAGAAGGTAAATATTTATATAATCGTTGTCATCTTTTGGGGTATCAATTGACTGCAGAAAATGCAAATCCTAAAAACTTAATTACAGGAACTCGGTATTTAAATACTGTTGGAATGCTTCCATTTGAAAATATGATAGCTGATTATATTAAAGAAACAGGAAATCATGTTTTATATCGGGTAATCCCTATTTTTCATGGGGAAGAATTAGTGGCTCGAGGAGTATTGATGGAAGCAAGATCTATCGAAGATTATGGAGATGGAATCTTATTTAATGTGTACTGTTATAATAACCAACCCAAGGTGGATATTAATTATATGACAGGGGAAAATTTTTTAACTAAAATTTGATGTTTAAAATATGTAATCGTACATATGTTTTATATGTAACTTATAGGATATGCTATAAGTTCATGTAAGCTATAGGAGGTATTGTGAAGAAAAACACAAAATTATTCATGATTGTATTTTTAGGAATAATGACAGCTATTGCTCCCATTGCTACTGATATGTATGTACCTGCACTTCCTTTGTTAGGCCCTTATTTTGATGTAAACACTTCTATGATTCAACTGACGTTAACCATGACTATGTTAGGGATGGCGTTAGGGCAAGTTATAGGAGGACCTATAAGTGATAAAATGGGAAGAAAAGTACCCTTATTAATAGGGTTAATTTTCTTTAGCGCAGCTTCATTGGCTTGCGTAGTTTCAAAGACTATTTATTCTTTTTTGTTTTTCCGATTTTTGCAGGGGCTGTCCGGTGCTTTTGGATTGGTAATTAGTCGTGCAATTGCAAGAGATTATTGTAAAGGGGAAACCTTGGTACAATTTTATGGATTACTTATGATGGTTAACGGATTGGCACCGGTATTATCTCCTATTGTAGGAGCTCAAATTCTTAGATTTATGGATTGGAAAGGTGTATTTATTGCTTTATCAATGGTTGGGATTTTAATGATTATAGCAACGATACAATATAGAGAAACGTTACCGATTCACCAGAGAGTATCTGATTTTAGTGTTGCCATTAAAAATTTTAAGGTGTTAGTAAAGGATTCTTATTTTTTAGGACATTGCCTTATTCAAAGTTTTATTTATGGTGGATTTTTTACCTATATTGGAGGAACTTCTTTTTTGTTTCAAGAGCTATATCAAGTATCTTCTCAAGCATTTAGTTTCATTTTTGGAAGCATTGGTATAGGATTACTACTATCAGGAATGATTCCTGCCAAGTTGGCTAGAACTGTAAAAGGCGTAAATATGTTGGCCTATGCGCTAGGTGTGCATTTGATGGGTGCTCTTTTGTTTTTGGTAGGAGTTTTATTGCATGCATCTATGTGGTGGAGTGTGCTGTCGTTATCAATTGCTGTAATTCCTTTATCTGTTATGGGGGCGACTTCTACATCGATGGCATTGACAAAACGTAATAATAATATTGGAGGTGCATCTGCCTTATTGGGATTTTCTGCCATGGCACTTGGTGGGATTTTAATGCCATTTGCAGGGATTGCCGGTAGCAAGAATGCATTGCCTATGGCAATACTTATGTGTTTAGCTTTCTTATTAGGGAACTTGGTTTTTTATAAATATGTGAAACCTTGTCATATTTCAGAATAAATATAGAGATTTTTATTAAATACAGAAGGATTACATGTGAATTATGAAATACTTTGCAATAGATTTTGAAACAGCATCTAGAGAGCCTGCAAGTGCTTGCTCTTTAGGAATAGTATCCGGTGGGGTGGAAGCCGGTAGTAAGCAAGAATGGTATGAGTTAATTCGTCCACCACAAATGAAATTTGATGATAATTGCATTCGTGTTAATCAAATACGTCCTGAAGATGTCCAAAATAAACCGGAATTTCCGGATTTTTGGAAGGAAATTTATCAATTATTGGAAGGGCAAATTGTATTTGCACATAATGCACCTTTTGATATGGGAGTTTTAGCAGCCACTTTAGATTATTATGACTTACCGGATATCCATTTTTATTGGGGAGATACAGTCACTTTATCTCGTTTATTATGGAAGGATATGCCGAATCATAAGTTGAATACAGTAGCGGGGGTTTTAGGTTTTCAGTTTCAACATCATCAAGCATTATCTGATGCAAGGGCATGTAGTTTTATTGTAAAAAAAGCACTGGAAAAAACAGCTACTTTTCATGTAAAGGATATGATGAAAGCCGTAGGACTTACTTTTCATCCTTTTGAAATTAAACGTACACATAAGCCAATGTCCCTTTTTTAGAGAGGTGGGTATGAAAAAATCTTGTGTTATACAAGTTCCTTGTGGGAAACTTAAAATTACCGCAACTGGTACGCATATTATACGTTGTGACTGGGTGGATGATATAGTCGTATCACCTTCCACTTTACTTCTTAAAAAAGCAGTTTATCAAATAAATGAATACTTCAATAGAGAAAGAAAAATTTTTGAATTACCATTAGAAATGAAAGGGTCGGCTTTTGAAGAAAGTGTGTGGAATATTATTGCTTCTATTCCATACGGAAAAACTGTTTCATATTCTGAAATTGCAAGAAAAATAGGTAATCCTAATGCGGTGAGAGCGGTTGGTAATGCATGTGGACATAACCCCATCAGTATTATAGTTCCTTGCCATCGTGTAACAGCAAAAAATAACAATGGAGGTTATACCGGTGGAATTCATTTAAAATATGCATTATGGAATATAGAACAGATAAAAGGCAAAGGGAGATAGGAGATTATTGATAGGAAGGGAAACGGTATGATAGATTTTCATGAAGTGTTGTCAAAGATGAATCCTCATCAACGAATCAATTATGATAAAGTTTTTAAGGAGATGGCAACACATTGGATAGTAGAAGGGATTAAACCACAAATACTTCTACACTCTTGCTGTGGACCATGTAGTTCAGCAGTATTGGAACGATTAGCACAGGTTGCGGATGTGACTGTTTACTATATGAATCCCAATGTACATCCGGAGTCTGAATACAAAAGAAGGGAGTATATTCAGCGTAAATTAATTTATAAATTTAATCAACAAACAGGAAATCATATTCATTTTCTTGCAGCACCTTATGATTCTCATTCTTATTTTGAAGCAATTAAAGGACAAGAGAATGAACCTGAGGGAGGGGCACGTTGTAAAACCTGTTTTGAATTACGCATGTTAGCTACCGCACAGAAAATGAAAGAATTAGGGTTTGATTATTTTGCTACTACTTTAACGGTAAGTTCTTATAAAAACTCGCAAACGGTTAATTCTGTGGGGATAAATATAGCAGAATCAATGAATATTCCATATCTTCCAAGTGACTTTAAGAAGAATAACGGATATTTACGTTCTACTGAACTATCGGAAGAATATGAATTGTATCGCCAACACTACTGTGGATGTATTTTTGGGGCAAGAGACCAAGAGATAGATTTAGCAGAAGTAGAGAAAGAAGCTAAAGAATTTATGAAGAATCGTAACGGAGAAAAAGATTTTCCCGGGATTGATTTATAAAGTACAACAAAAAAGACCAGTGGAACTGGTCTTTTTAATCTTTTTTACAAGGCATATCAAGAAGAAGTTCAATATAACGTTTTAGAATGTTGGGATCAGCATATTGAGTTACAAAAGAATCTGTTTTATTTGCTTCTAAAATAATTGGAAATTCAATAGCAGAGAAAAGCTGCATACTTTTGAGTTCTAAATCGAGACTATCTTTTATATTTGTCAACTCAGAAATATTTCGTTTAATTTTATTCCAACATTGATTATGAAGAAGGGTAAGATAAATAAAATAGGTGTCTTTGCTTTCTTCTGTAGATGGGTGAGAAATGGAATGAAATAGAGCCGGATGTTTCCTTGCCAGTTCAAAGTATGCAAGAATATATTTAGTTAATCTTTCTTTGGGAGAAAGCCTTGGATCATCTAAATAGGCTACAATGTTTTCAAAATTTCCCATCATATAATCCAGTGATTGACCTATTAAGTCTTCTTTGGAACCGAAATAATATTTTATAGAAGCAATATTTACATTAGACGCTTTAGCAATAGCTCTAACTGTAGCTGATTTAAAACCTTGCTCACGAAGAATTTTAGCAGTGGTTTCAATCATTTTTTGTCGAATTTTTTCCCCTTTTCCTGTTAGTTTTTTACTCATAGTGAAATCCTTTCCGTGCATGGATGTTACAATAGAAACTTTAGATAACTACTATTATATAATTTTTACTTGATATATCAATGTATTAAACAGAGTATTATTCATAAAATAGGGCCATTTTTAAATATTTATGCATTGTTCATCATGTGTATCATATAATAGTTGTCTAAAATTGAAAAAATATTTGTCATAGAAGAACAAAAATGGATATTATCCCAATCTTTTTTTGTTATAAAACCTGATTGAGCTAGAGAATCTAATAGCGTTTTTAATGGGTCAAATAGTCCGGATACATTGGCTATAATTATAGGCTTTTGTATAGATTCGTAAATATGAACCCAATCTGCTGTGTCGACAAATTCTTCAAGTGTCCCTATTCCCCCCGGGAGAATGACAAAAGCATCTCCTATCTCGATTAATTTTTTCTTTCGACTAAACATATCTTCTACGATTTCCAATCTATTTACCCCATAATGTGCTTGTTCAGTTTCTACGAATACTTTTGGGATAATGCCTGTTACATGAGCTCCGGCATCTAAGGCTGCATTAGCTATTATCCCCATAAGTCCCAGCTGACCACCACCATAAGCAACACGATATCCGGATTTTCCTAATTGAGTTCCGAAATTTTGGGCAAAAGAGGTATAAGTAGGAGATAATCCTTTATGAGAACCACAGTATACAGTAACTGTCATATTTTTTTTGTTCATAAAACCTCCATACAAATGGTAATTTATACACTCAACTATTTTTACTATACCATACTAAAATATTTAATGTATGAATGTAGTAAGAGTTGTCTGGAAAATAATTAAATTAATGCTATGATAAGAATATCTTTAGGTGGTCGTACAGATTAGGGAGTTATATATGAAAAAAGTTGTTTTTGATGTAGATGGAGTGTTGCTTAGCGAAGAACAATACTTTAATGCATCAGCATTAACTGTATGGGAAATTTTATACAGCAGAGATTATATGGGATTGCCTTCAGAACAAAATGATTTTGACAGTTCTATGATTTCGGAAGGTCAAATAGCATATATTAGAGAACGTGTGTGGGGTAAGGATATTATTTTAAGATGGCTGTATAAGCATAATATTGAGTCAACTTGGGATATGTCACATATTTGTTTATTAGGTATATTTTGGTATATGGCTCGTGTTTATAAAGAAAAAACCAAAGGAATGGATACTTTATCATTTGTAATAGAAAGTGTATGTGATTTAAAAAAAGTTGGGCAATTATTGATGGGGCTTCCTATTCCTACTGCTGAAAAAGTATTAGAGTTGCTTGATGCAGAAGTATCACAAGCTATGAGCGGAAAGGAATTGCTGACACGTATTAAGCAATTAATGAAATACGATATACAAGGAGATTTAAGTTTTGTAGAAAAATTTTCAGTTTTCTATAATTTACAAATCGATGCTTTTGAAAATTGGTACTTCGGAGATACCTATTATGTAAAGCAAAAACGAAAACTACCTTATAGTGAAGGAAAAACAGGACTGTTAATTAAAGAAAACTCTTTGGTGCCTGCTAATGAAATTCTCACATTGTTTCGAGTTTTAAAAGAGTCGGGTTATCAACTGGGGATAGCGACCGGGCGTAATTATTTAGAAGTCGAAGTGCCTTTTAAACAATTAGGATGGAAGAATGAAATCGACTGGGCTTATGTAGCTACTTCTACAGATTCAAAAAATGCAGAGGAATATTTTGATAAAAGCTCTTTAGGGAAACCGCATCCATTCTTATTTTCTTGTGCTATTTGGGGAAAATCCATACAATTACAACAACAATATATAGAGGAATCAGTAATATTGTCTGAAGAAGATGAGGTTTGGATTGTTGGGGATTCGGATGTTGATTTTTATGGATCACAGGCACTTGGTACAAAGTTTATTGGCGTGAGAAATATAGTGGATGAACATGATGGATCTGCCAGAGTATTTGAAAAAAATCAAATACCTTGTGTCGAAAAAGTTACAGATATTCTATCTATTATAAAAATGCCACCCAATTATAAGTAGTAAAAATATTTTATAGATTTCTCGGATATTTTCTAATTTTTGTTGCACTTTATATATTCTCTTGATAAACTATACATAGTATTTTATTCATGCGAGGAAGAAAACAAGTACATGTAAAAAGCGATTCAGGGAGAGTGGGAGCCTGGAAGGCATGGAAGGCATTTTGGAGTAATGAATAAAGAGCAAAAATAAGGTGGGTCAACGACCAATAAGGGTGGAACCGCGGGTTAAACTCGTCCCTGTAACTATTATAGTTACAGGGTTTTTTGTTTTTGATAAAAGAAAATTATAAATCTAAATATTAATAATTCATAGGAGGGTAAGAATTTATGACATTACAACAAATTATTTTGACGCTCCAAAATTTCTGGTCGTCACGTGGTTGCGTTTTGGAACAACCTTATGATGTGGAGAAAGGTGCAGGGACAATGAACCCTGCTACGTTCTTGCGGACTATTGGACCGGAACCTTGGAATGTGGCTTATGTAGAACCGTCTCGTCGCCCTGATGATGGAAGGTATGGAGATAATCCTAATCGTTTATATCAACACCATCAGTTTCAAGTTATTATGAAACCGTCACCTAATGATATTCAAGAAACTTATTTAGAAAGTCTTAAAGAATTAGGGATTAATCCGGAAGAACATGACATTCGTTTTGTTGAAGATAATTGGGAATCTCCTACATTAGGTGCTTGGGGGATTGGTTGGGAAGTTTGGCTTGATGGAATGGAAATAACACAATTTACGTATTTCCAACAAATTGGTGGTATTGATGCGAACCCTATTTCTGTAGAAATTACTTATGGATTGGAACGTCTGGCCATGTATATTCAAGGAAAAGATAATGTATATGATTTATCTTGGACGGAAGGTGTATCTTATGGAGATATCTGGCATCAAAATGAATATGAACAATCTAAATATAGCTATGAGTTATCCGATCATGATATGTTATTCCGTTTATTTGATATGTATGAAGCGGAAGCTACACGTATCATTAACTTAGGATATGTTCTTCCTGCGTACGATTATGTCTTAAAGGCTTCTCATGTTTTTAATTTATTAGATGCTGCAGGTGCTATTTCACTTTCTGAGCGTACAGAGTATATTGCACGTGTAAGAGCTTTGTCCAGATTATGTGCTAAAGCTTATTTAAATATGAGAAAAGAATTAGGTTTTCCTATGTTAAAAGGAAAGGAGAGTAAATAATGAAGGATTTATTATTGGAGATAGGAACAGAGGAGATGCCGGCCAATATTATGCCTTCTTTGGTGAATCAGTTTAAAGATTTGGCTGAAGAAAAATTAAAAGAAGCTCGCCTTTCTTTTACCGACGTAAAAATTTATGCAACACCACGTCGTTTGACAGCATATGTCCAGGGGACGGCAGATCGGCAGTTAGATGAAGAAATAGATAAAAGAGGACCTTCTGTACAGGCGGCTTACGATAAAGAAGGAAATCCTTCAAAAGCATTAATGGGATTTATTCGTGGACAGAAAATTAATTTAGAGGATATTGAAATACGAGATGATTATGTGTATGCACACATAACTAATAAAGGAAAACCTGCTATTGATGTATTGCCGGAAGTATTTGCGGCGATGATAAATGGATTAGCTTATCCAAGAGCTATGCGTTGGGGATGTGAGGAATTTAAGTTTCTGAGACCTATTCGATGGCTAGTAGCTCTTTTAGAGAATGAAATTGTTCCTTTAGAAATAGCACATGTGAAGAGTAGCAATATCTCCAGGGGACATCGCTTTTTATGTCAGGGGGATGTATGTATTAAGAGTGCCGGAGCATATGTGCAAACTATGCGAGAAGCGTTTGTCATCGTTGATATTGATGAACGTCGTAACATGATTAAAGAACAATTATATGCATTAGCAGGAAAAATGAATGGTAAAATTTTAGATAATCCGGGACTATTGGAAGAAATTAATTTTATTGTTGAATATCCAACTGCACTTTGTGGAGAGCTTGATAAAGAGTTTTTGAAACTTCCTGTTCCTGCGGTGGTAACACCTATGCGTGATCATCAACGCTACTATCCATTACATAAGAAGGATGGGCGTTTAGAACCTTATTTTTTGACCGTTAGAAACGGGGGAACTAAGGGAATAGAAAATGTAAAACTTGGGAATGAACGTGTTTTACGTGCACGATTGGAAGATGCTAAATTTTTCTTTACTAATGATAGAAAAAAGACATTGGAAGAGCATAGAAAAGATTTAACTCGCATTAATTATCAAGAAGGATTAGGTACTATGCTTGATAAATCGGAACGTTTAGTTATATTGACTTCTTTTTTAGCTAAGGAATGGGGATTTAGTCACGAAGAAGTCGATAATGTAACTCGCGCTGCATACTTATCTAAATCCGATCTTTCTACAGAGTTGGTTAAAGAATTTACAGAACTTCAAGGAGAAATGGGCCGTGAATATGCAATGCTTGATGGAGAAAAACAAGCAGTTGCAGATGCCATATTTGAGCAATATATGCCACGTTTTTCCGGTGATATTTTGCCTAAGACTCACGCAGGACGTGCTTTATCCATTGCGGATAAACTAGATAATCTGGTAGCCGCTTTTTTACGTGGGCTGATTCCAACCGGATCACAAGATCCCTTTGCGTTACGTAGGCAGACTATTGGGATTATTCATATCTTGGTGGAAGGAAAACTTCATTGGAATATACAGACAGGTATTGCAAAAGCGTTGGAATTGTTGCCCGGAAAGCAAGAAGAAAAAAATCAGGTTTCAATAGCTATTCTGGAATTCTTCCAAGATCGAATTCGGCAGATTTTACTTTCAGAAAATATTGATTATGATGTCATTGATGCGGTATTGGAAGCAGAACTTGTCGATATTTATGATGTATTCTTAAAAGCACATAGTATGGTTACCGGTCACATCAAAGAACAGGTAGAACTTCGACAAGCAGTAACAAGACTTCATAATATTACTAAAAATGCTGATATGGGAGTTATCAGTGAAGATTTATTTAAAGTTTCTGAAGAACAAATTTTATGGGAGGCTTATAATAAAATTGTTTCTTCTGTAGAAAGTCTTTTTGCAGATTCCCGTTATGCCGACTCTATCATATTGTTAAATACGCTGACGAAACCTATCAATGATTATCTGGATAATGTAATGGTTATGGATAAGGAGGAAGCAGTTAAACAAAATCGTTTAGCCTTATTGCTTAAAGTTCTTTCTTTATTTAAAAAGTGGGGAGATTTTAGCAAATTGGTTTAATGTAAAATATAACTTGCGTATTTTATTTTTACATGATAGAATCTATTCGTATGTCTGGACAGTCCTCTGCCATATACGGTCGGCATGAATGTCTTGTGAGAAGGAGGAAAAGATCGTGAATATTATTGAAACATTAGAAAGAGAACAACTTCGTAACGATATTCCTGAGTTCCGTAGTGGTGACACTGTACGTGTACATGTTAAGGTTATCGAAGGAAAGACTGAAAGAATTCAGGTTTTTGAAGGCGTTGTTATTGCTAGAAGAAATCATGGACTGAGAGAAACTTTCACTGTTCGCCGTATTTCTTATGGTGTTGGCGTTGAAAGAACTTTCTTGTTGCATTCTCCACGTCTTGCTAAGATTGAAGTCAAGAGTCACGGTATTGTTCGTCGTGCTAAACTTTTCTACTTACGCAATCTTCAAGGTAAGGCTGCAAGAATTAGAGAAAAGAGATAAGTATAAAAAAGAAACCTGTTGTCAGGTTTCTTTTTTTATGCTGAATAAGTTTTCTTGAGAAATGATGGGGTAGTCGTTTATAATAACAGATAAAGTTCTTATTCTTTTGTTAGGAAGGAGCTTATTATGAAAAAAATATGGATATTGTTGTGCATGTTTTTGCTATGTTCGACAAAAATGATTACCGCAAACTATATCAAAAGTGTAATTCCGGTTGATTTTCTTCATGTAGAAGTAGTTATGGCTGAACCGCTTTCTAAGGAAGAGCTGGATACAAGTATAGATTTGAATAAAGAGCCACTATTTTTGTTTAATAACGGAATTATTATGATTGGGAAACCAATTTTACAAAATATACGAGGATATGAGAATACGTATCGCATTCCTGTTAACGGGTTGGATGAAAATACGATATACTCGATTTCTTATGGTAAAAATAAACCTAAAACATTTAAAACTTATACTACTGAAAAAGAGATTACAGATAAATATCGTAATCGATATGGAGACTATTTTTAGATAGAACGGACTATGCATATTTTATTATTAGAGCCGGAAATTCCGGGAAATACAGGGAATATCGCTCGATTTTGTGCGGCAGAAAATGTGAAACTGCATTTGGTAAAACCTTTAGGTTTTTCTTTAGAAGATAGGTATTTAAAAAGAGCCGGCCTTGATTACTGGAATTTATTAGATGTACAGATTCATGAAGATTATCAAGAAGCTTGTAAACATTTAGCAGGACATCATTTTTATTTTAATACTACGAAAGCAAATAAAGTTTATACGGAGGTATCTTTTACTAATGATGATGTGCTTGTATTTGGCAAAGAGTCTGTCGGATTACCGGAAGAATTATTAATGGCACATGAGGCGGATTGTATTCGAATTCCTATGATTATGGAAGCAAGATCATTAAATCTATCCAATGCAGTGGCTATTGTTACTATGGAAGCATTACGTCAGATAGGCTTTCCTAAGTTAGCAGAAAAAGATTACCGTTTATTTAAAGGAGGAAATAAAACTATATGAATATTTATGATGAAGCACATACTTTAGCAAAATCTTTAAAAGAAAGTGATGAACTTAATAGACTTAAACAGGCAGAAGAAGTTCTAAAAAAAGATGAAGAAGCAAAAAAGATAGCTGTTGATTATTTGTTGGAACAAGAAAAAATTCAGTATATGACCGCTATGGGAGAAAAAACGGAAGATTCTTATAAAAAATTACAGGAAATGGCAGTGCTGGTAAGTAATAACTCTATCGCACAAGAGTATGTACAAGCTTTTATTCGTTGGAATCAACTTATTTCTGATGTCCATAAAATAGTCATGGAAGCTATGACCGGTGAAGGGATGGAGCTTTTAAAAGAAGCGGTTGGGAGAAAATAAATGAAAGATTGGAAGAGTGTATTTGAGGGAGTTTTAACAGACAGACAAATTAAAGTAAATGAATCCATGAAACTTCATACTACTTATGGTATTGGTGGTTTAGCAGATGTATTTGTTTTACCTCAAAGTATCGAAGAGTTAAAACAAGTATTACAAAAAGCGGCAGCTATGAATATACCCGTAACAGTTATAGGTGGAGGTACTAATACTTTAGTAAGTGATAAAGGTATTCGAGGAATTACTATTTGTACTACTAGAATTAAGAATTCGGTGGTACGTAAGGGTAATACTATTATTGTTACCGGTGGAGCCGGTACCGGAATGGTTTCACGTTTTGCACAAAAACAAGGACTATCCGGACTTGAATTTGCTGCCGGAATACCCGGGACTCTATTAGGCGCTGTCTTTATGAATGCTAATGGATATGGAGGTTGTTTTGCAGATGTAGTTACCTCTGTTAGGACGATTACTCGTAATGGGCTGGAAGAACATATTTGGAATCTCACTGATATTGCTTATGGGAATAGTGATTCTATATTTATGAAAAATGGAGAAATTCTTATTGAAGTCACTATGTCTCTTAAAGAAGGCGATGTGGAAGCAATTAAAAAAACTATGGATGAATATCAATTATCCAGAAGAACTAAACAACCATTAGAAAAGAGAAGTGCAGGAACCATGTTTTTGCGACCACCCGGAAAATATGTAGGACCTATGGTTAAGGCTTGTAACCTTATGGGATTTTCTGTTGGCGATGCACAAGTATCTACTAAGCATCCGGGATTTGTTGTAAATAATGGTAGTGCAAGTGCAAAAGAAATTATGGATGTTTTACATGAAGTACAACGTCGCGTAAAAGAAAAATATCAAGTACATCTTCCTTTAGATGTAAGAATGCTTGGGGAAGATTTTCCCCAAGAGTAAAAAAAAGACTCGTTTATAAACGAGTCTTTTTTACTCTTTCTCTGAGATTTATTAAGTTTTACTCTTGCAATTGTTGTAAAAAATGATATCATAGAAATATAAGTTAGCACTCAAAGTAAAAGAGTGCTAATAATTATGTAAATAGTATAGAGGAGGCATAGAAATGTTAAAACCATTAGCAGATCGTGTTCTGGTTAAAGTAGAAGAAGAAGAAACCAAAACTAAAGGGGGAATTTTACTTCCTGATACAGCACAAAAGAAGTCTCAAAAAGGGATTGTTGCAGCTGTTGGTAACGGTAAGATTATCGATGCAGGACAGCGTATTCCTATGGAAGTAAAAGTTGGGGATGAAGTATTATTTGCTAAATATTCCGGTACAGATGTAGAAGATAATGGTGAAAAATATTTACTTTTATCTGAAAGAGATATTTTAGCAGTTCTTTAATATAATGATAGTAAAATAATTAAGAGAGGGTATGTAATTATGGCAAAAAAAGTTCTTTATAATGAAGAAGCTCGCTCCGCTCTTTTAAGAGGAGTCGATCAGCTTGCAAATGCAGTTAAAATTACTCTTGGACCTAAAGGTCGTAATGTAGTATTAGACAAGAAATACGGTGCTCCAAATATCGTTAACGATGGGGTATCTATCGCTCGTGAAATCGAATTAAAAGATCCTTTTGAAAACATGGGGGCTCAGTTAGTTAAAGAAGTAGCAACTAAAACTAATGACGTTGCCGGTGATGGTACGACTACAGCTACTTTGTTGGCGCAGTCTATGATTCATGAAGGAATGAGAAATGTAGCAGCAGGTGCAAATCCGATGGTATTAAAGAAAGGGATTGAACAGGCTGTTACTGCTTTAGTAGAAGAAATTAAAAAGAAATCTGTTCCGGTACAGACTAAGGAAGCAATTGCACAAGTTGCAGCTATTTCTGCTGCGGATAAGACCGTAGGAGATCTTATTGCAGATGCTATGGAAAAAGTTGGAACTGATGGAGTTATTACTGTAGAAGATTCCAAGGGAATGGGAACCAGTCTTCGTGTAGTAGAAGGCATGCAGTTCGATCGCGGATACATTAGTCCATATATGATTTCTGATGCAGATAAGATGGAATGCATTATGGATGATCCAATGATTCTTATTACTGATAAGAAAATTAATGTGCTTCAAGATATTTTGCAGCTATTAGAAAAAGTTGTTCAGTCCGGAAAAGAATTATTGATTATTGCTGAAGATGTTGAAGGAGAAGCACTGGCAACCTTGGTAGTTAATAGACTTCGTGGTGCTTTGAAGTGTGCAGCTGTTAAAGCTCCCGGTTTTGGAGATCGTCGTAAAGCAATGCTTCAGGATATTGCTTGTCTTACCGGTGCAACGGTTATTAGTGAAGACATGGGACGTAAGCTTAGCAGTGCAACCCCTGCTGACCTCGGAAGTGCACATCAAGTTCGCATTACCAAAGATAATACCGTTATTGTAGGTGGTGCAGGAGATAAGGAAGCTATTAAACAAAGAACTGCGCAAATTCGTGAACAGATTGCGGTTTCTACTTCACAATTTGATAAAGATAAGCTCCAAGAACGTTTAGCTAAGCTTTCCGGCGGTGTAGCTGTTATTGAAGTGGGTGCTGCTACAGAAGTAGAAATGAAGGATAAGAAGCTTCGTTTAGAAGATGCACTTAATGCAACAAGAGCAGCTGTTGAAGAAGGTATTGTTGCAGGTGGCGGTACTACATTTATCAATATTCAGAAGAAATTAGATAGTATTGTTGCTGAAGGCGATGTAAAGACCGGTATCAATTTGGTGCGTAATGCTATTGAAGCTCCTGTTCGTCAAATTGCAAATAATGCAGGTGTTGAAGGAGCTATTGTAGTAGAAAGAATTAAGGAAGCTGAAGAAGGTATTGGATACAATGCGGCAGAAGATAAGTATGAAAATATGCTTGAAGCCGGTATTGTAGATCCGGCTAAGGTAGCACGTAGTGCCCTTCAGAATGCAGCCAGCATTGCAGCTCTTGTTTTAACAACCGAAGCTGTAGTTGGAGATATTCCGGAAGAAAAACCGGCAGCTCCGGCTATGCCGGCAGGTATGGGCGGCATGGGTGGCATGGGCGGTATGATGTAATAAATACTGTCATTCCTGTATAAATTAGAAAAAAGAACAGTTGTAGCAATACAATTGTTCTTTTTTCTTTTTGAAATAATAGAATTCAAATTATTTTATATCCTGTATAATAAGTGATAGGCTTAATATTTTATATAATGGAGATAATTATGGGAGTAATAAAAGTTATTACAATTAGCAAGCGAGCAGAGTTGGCAGTAAAAGGTGGACATCCTTGGGGTTATGGAACAGAAGTGGAAGCATGTCCTGCTGATATCAAGCAGGGAGATATTGTACGAGTTCTTTCTAAAAAAGGAAAATTTATAGGAAGTGGATTTTATAATCCACAATCAAAAATAACGGTTCGTATTATTTCAACAAATGCGAATGATGTATTTGATGATAGTTTCTGGAAACGTCGTGTCGCTTATGCTATTGATTATCGCTTACAGGTGATGAGACCTTGCGATTTCAATAATATGAGATTGATTTTTGGAGAAGCAGACCAACTTCCCGGGCTTACGGTTGATCGATTTGAAGATATTTTGTCGGTACAAATACTTTCTTTAGGAATGGAACTAAGAAAGAAAAGCATTATAAATAGTCTTATTGAGGTATTAAGAGAACGAAAATTGTCTGTTTCCTGCGTATACGAAAGAAATGATGTGAAAATTCGTGAATTGGAAGGAATTTCACTATACAAGGGATTTTTTAAATCTCCTTTGTTAAAGGAAAAAGAACAGAAAACAATAGCTCATATTGTTGAAAATGGTATAACTTATAATGTGGATGTGGAAAATGGTCAAAAGACAGGTTTTTTTCTGGATCAAAAATTTAACCGATTGGCAGTAGGACAAATTGCAAAAGGAAAGCATGTATTAGATTGTTTTACGCATACAGGTGCTTTTGCTTTAAATGCAGCCAAAGGTGGGGCAGCTTCTGTTACAGCGGTGGATATATCTGAGGAAGCGGTTACAATGACTCAACATAATGCAGTGCAAAATACTTATAAGATTGATGTTGTTAAAGCAGATGTTTTCGATTATTTGGTAACATTGGACAAAACACATAATCATTTTTTTGATTATATTATTTTGGATCCTCCTGCTTTTAGTAAATCCCGTCAAACTATACATGAAGCTTTTCGGGGGTATAAAGAAATTAATTATAGAGCAATGAAAGTATTACCTAGGGGTGGATATTTGGCTACTTGTTCTTGTTCGCATTTTATGAGCGAAGAATTATTTATAAAGATGCTTAAAGAAGCTGCACGAGATGCAGGTGTTACATTAAAACAAATAGCAGCAAGGCAACAGGCACCGGATCATCCTATTATAATGACTATACCGGAAACTTATTATCTTAAATTCTTTTTATTTCAAATTGTATAAAAACTTCGTGCTTATAGCACGAAGTTTTTCATTTATCATTTATTAGAAATATTATTCTGTATACTCTTTTATGAGTAGAGTTTTTCTTTCGATAATATATTCTTTTAAGTTTAAAATTCTTACTACACACCAAGTACCATTGACATCTTTTTCCATTTTTACTTTCCAATTAAAATCATGATTTAAATTTTTATCATGCAGTTTAATTGTAAGTATAGCATATTCATCTTGCTCTTCAACGGAAATGAAATTTGTTATTGATAAAGTGGTCAGACCAATATAAGATGTCAGCGTGTTAATTGGTTGTTCAAATAAAGCATTCGTTTTTTTATTATGGTAAAAATAAGATTCTGTTTGTTTTGTTAACTCTTTTACTAAAGGTTTTTTTAGTTGTTTTATAATATTGATAATTGCTTTGTTATCAGGGGTATCCTCTGATAATAAAACTTCTATAGAATCATCAAGAGCTGCTGTATACACTTTTTCTAAATCTACATGTTTAAGGAGCAGTTCATAATCATTAGTTTGTATTGCACGTTGAATTTCACCGGCAGCATACATTGGTGTGTTTATCCAATAGAAATAGTAGCCGGATGAAATAAATATAAATATACTTATAATGGCAATGCTCCATCTTTTTTTTATAGACATATAATTTCCTTATTGTTAAATACTATTTAGGGAAGGAATATTTACTATATTGTACAAGTGAATTCTAACTCATTCAAATAGATAGCGATGCTTATGTTATAATAAACATGCTAAATTTATAAGAAATAAAGGTAGGATATTATGCGATTACTTGATGTAACATTACAGCGTATTACAGAATCATATCAAATTATAGAAGATGATGTACATAGTCGATGGAAAAATTTGTATTTAGGTATGAGCGAATTAGGAAGCCTAGAATCCTTAGTTGTTAAATATGCTAGAGCAATAGGTGAGCCATACCCGCTTCTCCCGAAAAAAGTGTTATTTATTTTGTCCACAGCGCATGGTGTAGTTAATAAGTTGGATAATGATGAAACTTACGAAATAAAAAATAGGAGGGAGTTTTACTCTTATGTGAAAAGACTGGGATTATCATCACAAACTACGATAGAGTTGATAAAAAATTCTGACGTAAAGATATGCCCGGAAGAATTTCAATTAGGAGTGACAGCGGACTTTACAGAGGGGGCAGCTATGAATGAAGAAACTGCTGTTAGTGCAATCGAATTTGGAATAAAAATAGCAGAGTCTTGGATAGATAAAGGCTATCAATTGCTTCTTTTGGGAAATATAAGTAAGGGGGCAACTTTTGTTGCCACTACATTTTTAGCAGGATTATATCAAATACCGGCTACTGCTATATATGATATAAAAAGGAATCATCATTGTATGGGGATATACCAAAATATAGATCTTATACAACAAGCTTTAGATGTTAATCAAGTAACTATGCATAATGGAATAGATGCACTTTGTAAAGTAGGAGGTAAAGATATTGGTATTCTTGCAGGTATTATTTTAGGGGCGGCTTCTCGTCATGCAGCTGTTATTGTTGATGGCATTAGTGGCATCGCAGCGACTGCATTGGCAAAATCCCTTTCCTCCAATTCTATTCAATCTGTGTTTGCGTCTGCACCATTGGATATAAAACAGGAAGATTCTATTTTAGGAGAATTATGTCTTCATACACCTATTGTGCTTAATACAAGATTAGAGATAGGAGAATCTGCTTTGATGCAAGCAAAAATACTTGAAATAGGACTTCAAATTTATCAGGAATGTGCTACGAAAGAAGAGATGGGGAGGAAAGGTTGATGCAAGGGATGAAGTTATCTCGTTTCTTTTTGGGAAATAACAGCTCGGAAGGGCTTATTTCAGTATCCGAACAATTGTCAAAACTTTTCAAAGGGAAAAATGCTAATGAATTAAGAAAGGCAGTCGTTATATTTTGTGGTGACACCGCAGTAGATGGGGTTAATCAAACACAGGGGAAACTAAGTTATAAAGAAGCGGTGGTAGTATCTCAAGGATATGCGCCGATTAATGCAGTAGCAAGGCATATAAATGCACCTGTATATATTATTGATGTAGGGTTGCAACAGGATGTACAAACTGTTTCTGGGATATTAAGTCAGAAAGTTATTCATGGAACACATCAAGGATATCCGGCTATGGATAAAGAAGTTACCGGTCATGCGATTGCGGTAGGGGTATCTGTTGGTCGTTCTTTAGTAAAGGATGGGGTACAAGCTGTTGGATTAGGACATATAGGAGAGAGAGCTATGTTATCGGCACTTTCAGTAACGATGACGATTCTTCATGAGGAATTAGAACAAGCATCCAAACAAAATGGATATCAGCTACAGCTTAAGGATGTTGGTGATTTCCGTGTAGATCCTATAGGGGTATTAGCGGCTGTCGGGTCATCAGAAATTGCGGCCCTTTTTGGGTTAATTACTGAATTAGCAAGAAATAAGGTTGCCATAGTTTTTGATGATGCAGTTACCGGTAGTGCTGTTTTATCAGCAGTGAATGTATACCCGAACGTGCGAGAATGTGTTTTTCCATCTCTTAATTACGAGGAACCGATTCATAAGATGCAAATGAAAGCATTACATATGGAGCCTTGTTTACATTATCCTATCACCGGTGGAGCAGGTATTGGAGCAGCGATTGGGCTTATTTTATTAGAACAGGCGATGCTTCTTATCGATAAAGAGGAAGTTGAAAAATGAAATCATTAATTGTTAAATGTAATAATCATCTTACTTTAAATATGATACTTGGAGGCTTAGTAAACATAGGAGTACCGAAAGTATATTTAGAATCAGAAATTGCTAAGACTCCATGGCCGGTCAAACTTCTGGTAAAATCAAACTCTAAAGTGCAAATAGGGACGCATTATTTTGATATAGAACCTATTGGATGGAATGAAATTATTACTTTTTCTTCTATGCGAGAATTTTGGAATAGATTATGTAAATCTACACATCCTGAGTTTTTGAAAATGGGTCTGGAAGTTATCAAAACTCTCGAGAATGGATATGTATCTGTAGTAAAAAATAATGAAACATTGGAGTCTTTACACATAACTATAGAAAGTTTAATTTCTTTGTATTTATTGTTTTTGAGTATGCAATACTTAGAAATTGAAGTTGTATTTACCAGTCCTGTAGATATAGATAAGGGGAAGAGTTTAATAGGAAAACTTACTTCTTACATTTTAAAAAGACAGGGGTCTACTGTTGGAATTCCTATTTCTCCGGAGGAGATACATCCTTTTGCAGCTGCTGTTCTGGAAAGTTTATCTAAAGATTTTGTCCCAGTAGATGGACGATTTATTATTGATGCAACTGCATATGGTAGTGATAGTATTGAAAATCCGACAGGTGAAAATACAGTCACATTATATATGGGATATTATACAGATAAAACTTCTTCTGTTTTCCAAAAATATGTACAAATTTTTAGATTATAATAGCAGACAGTCTTTATGAATAAAATTTTATAGAGACTGTCTATTTAATAAGTTGTATTATTGTTTATCTATATTGACAGAAGATATAAGCTATGATAAAGTATTGAACATGACGCTGTAAGCAAGCAATAAAAAAAGCGCTTGACAAACAGTGATGTAATGGTATAATAATATCGTTGCTAACATGCGGAAGTAGCTCAGTGGTAGAGCACGACCTTGCCAAGGTCGGGGTCGCGGGTTCAACCCCCGTCTTCCGCTCCAATAGTAATCAATTTTAAAAATTGATTACGTTCCTGAATAGCTCAGTGGTAGAGCAATCGGCTGTTAACCGATCGGTCGTAGGTTCGAGCCCTACTTCAGGAGCCATAGGGGTATCGCCAAGCGGTAAGGCAACGGACTCTGACTCCGTCATGCGTAGGTTCGATTCCTACTACCCCTGCCAGATGATCCAATAGCTCAGTCGGTAGAGCACCTGACTTTTAATCAGGGTGTCCCTAGTTCGAGTCTAGGTTGGATCACCACAATGGCCCGTTCGTCAAGTGGTTAAGACACCGCCCTTTCACGGCGGGTTCACGAGTTCGAATCTCGTACGGGTCACCATGTGGGCGATTAGCTCAGCTGGGAGAGCGCTTGCCTTACAAGCAAGATGTCAGCAGTTCGAACCTGTTATCGCCCACCAAGTAAGGCCCGGTGGTGTAGTGGTCTAACATGTCGCCCTGTCACGGCGAAGATCGTCAGTTCAAATCTGATCCGGGTCGCCACTTTTGCCTCGGTAGCTCAGTTGGTAGAGCAAAGGACTGAAAATCCTTGTGTCAGCGGTTCGATTCCGCTCTGAGGCACCACTTTTTTGCGGCTGTGGCGGAATGGCAGACGCGCTACTTTGAGGGGGTAGTGATCGTAGATCGTGTGAGTTCAAGTCTCACCAGCCGCACCATTCATTTACATGTACAAAAATCGCGTAATTTAATAAGCGGTTGTGGCGGAATTGGCAGACGCGCTATCTTCAGGCGGTAGTGGATTTATCCGTGAGAGTTCAAGTCTCTCCAACCGCACCAATCCTAAATAAATTAAACTATAAAAGCTCTATCTTTTGATAGGGCTTTTTTGATGTGAAATCATGGTATAATGTATGAGTATTTAGAATTTATTTTTAGGAGGAAATATGTCCTTTTTTAAATGGGATGCCTCCCCTGCAAGAATTATTGCATTGGGGTTTGCATTAGTGATTTTTCTAGGCTCCTTATTGTTTTCATCACCTTTTTGTTTAAGAGAAGGTGTGCATCTATCATATATTGACTCTTTGTATATGGCAACAAGTGCTGTTTGCGTAACCGGTTTAGTTACTGTGGATCCCGGTAGTACTTTTTCTCCTTTTGGAGAATTAATATTAGCATTACTTATTCAAATTGGAGGATTAGGTGTAGCAGCAGTCGGTACCGGTGTTATTGTTGTATTAGGAGAAAAATTAAATTTTAAAGGGCGTTCATTAATAAAAAACAGTTTCAACTTAAACTCTTTAGGGGGGATGATTCGTTTTTTACGTTCTTTATTTGTAGCTACTTTTATTATTGAATCTATTGGTGCAGCCTTAAGTTTTCCTGTTTTTATACAACAGTATACTTGGTGGGATGCTTTGGGGATTAGTTGTTTCCATTCTATTGCGGCTTTTAATAATTCCGGATTTGATATTTTAGGTACAGGGGAAAGTCTTGCGGCTTACACACATCATATATGGCTTAATGTTGTGACGATCAGTTTAATTTTCTTGGGAGGAATTGGATTCTTAGTTATTTATGAAGTATGGAATGAAAAGTGGTTTTGGAGAACATGGTCACTCAATACTTGTACTTCTATTTTTATGGGCACGACTATTTTGATTATCGGTGCGATATTATTAAAATTTACAGAATCTTTTTCATGGTTAAATGCATTCTTTTATAGTATGTCTGCACGCACAGCCGGTTTTGCAACTATACCGCTTAGTAGTTTTGCGCCGGTAACTATGATGACAATGTTGATACTTATGTTTATTGGCGCTGCACCGGGTTCAACCGGTGGAGGGATTAAGACGACTACTCTTTTTGTTTTACTTATGAGAATTAGAAAAGCGGTAACGAATAAACCGGAAGAAATGTTTCATTACTCCATTCCTAATAGTGCATTTAGAAAAGCATCCATTGTGTTCTTTATGGGACTCTTTGTAGTATATGTGAGTACATATCTTGTTTTAATGACAAATCCGCATATTTCTTTTTTAGATGCCTTAACTGAGATGACAAGTGCTTATGCAACAGTTGGTTTGTCTACAGGTATTACAAGTTCTCTTAACAGTATAGGCAAATTGATTTCTATTGCAGTTATGTATATCGGGCGTTTAGGTCCTATTACCATAGCTACACTTTGGTATTATGAAGATGATTCGCAAGCTAGATACCCATCTGATTATATTTCTATTGGTTAATTCAGTATGATAGAGGAGTATAGATATGTTTGAATTAAAACATAAGAAGCAAGCTATTGCATATGGAATTATTGGTACAGATCGTTTTGGTTATATTTTGGCTAAAGAATTGGCAGCGGGAGGTATTGATTTATTAGTTGCAGGGAAAAATGGTACCGACATCCGTGAATTAAGAGAAATCACCATTAATGCTATGGTTATTAGAGATTATGGCAAAAAAGCTCTTGCAGATGCAGGGTTTAATAATTGTGATGTAGTTATTGTATGTTTAGCAGATATGACAGATTCTATTTTAACTACTTTAAATTTAGGTAATATGGGAATAAAAAAAATCATATCAATTGCAACTTCAGCGGAACATGGGGAAATTTTACAAAAATTAGGCGCAGAAGTTATTTATCCGGAAGAAGATATGGCAATACGTTTAGCGAGTCGATTTAAATCTGCTATTATTTTAGATTTTGTACAACTTAATGAAGTAATTAATATATTTAAGAGTAAAGTACCGCATGGATTGGACGGAAAAACCGTTGTTGAAGCAAATTTAAGACAAAATTTTGATTTAAATATTATAGCGATGAGTCGCCATGGACAAGTTATGGAAGTTATTAGACCTGATTTGGTATTTGCAGAGGGGGATATTCTTTTCTTAGCGGGAAGGAAAGAAGATTTTTCTCGATTTAATGAATGGTCTGAACAAAATAACGATAAATAGGATTTATTTAGTAATCAATAAGAATTTATATTATGAAATGGGGTAACGTATGGATAAGAAATTAATTATTATTGATGGAAGTAGTTTACTTTATCGTGCATTTTATGCGTTACCTCTTTTATCTTATAATGGAATATATACAAATGCTGTATATGGATTTTTAAGGATGCTTCTCAAAATTTATAATTCCATGAATCCTACTTATATAGCAGTATCTTTTGATAAGAGCAGAGAATCCTTTAGAAATACTATATATAAAGACTATAAGGCAACAAGAAAACCGGCTCCGGATGAATTAGTACCTCAATTTACCCTTATTAAAGAAGTGTTACGCGTTATGGGTGTAGCTATTTATGAACCGGAAGGGTATGAAGGAGATGATGTTCTTGGTACTTTAGCTGAAAAGTATAAAGATATATTGTCTGTTTGTATTCTTACAGGAGATAGAGACGCACTGCAATTAGTAGATGATAAAGTTACTGTATTTTTAACACAAAAAGGCATATCAAATATGTCTGAAATGACTCCGAAACTGGTAAAAGAAAAATATGGAATAACTCCTAAACAGGTTATTGATATGAAATCACTGATGGGAGATTCTTCGGATAATATTCCCGGAGTACATGGTATTGGAGAAAAGACTGCCTTAAAGTTGGTGGCTGCATATGGAGATTTAGAAGGAATTTATAAACATATAGGAGATATAAAAGGTGCAGTTCGTAAAAAATTAGATGCTGATAAGGAATCTGCTTATTTGTCACATCAGTTAGCAACTATTCGTAGAGATATTCCATTAAAATCGACTTTGGAAGAAATGAGACAACCTATTCATGTAGAGGAAATGCAGTCCTTGTTTTTACGATTGGGATTGCAGTCTTTATTGTTGGATTTTAGTAATTTGTCTCATTTTCAAGAATTGTCCAAATTAAAAAAAGAAGAAGTGAAAAGAAATACTTTATCTATAAAAACGTTTTCTGAGGAAGCTGACTTTCAAGGTAAAACGGTAGCATTAACAGCTTCTTTTCTTGGTAAAACTCCTTTTTATAAAGTAGAATCTTTAGTGATTTGCTCTGAAAATGAGGTATGGAATGTTCCGAAATCTTGTTTTAATGCAGCGATACATGCGCTTTCTTTTGCAACACATATTGTAGTAGAAGATAGCAAAAAGTTTTGGGAATCTGATTTCCCTGTGGAAGGTTTATCATTAGATGATGTTACAATTTTAGCTTACTTGTTAGAACCTGGACGTATAGATTATTCGTTGAGCTATTTAGCGAGTGTATGTAATATTAAACCCATATATCCGGAGCAATTAGAAAATTCTGTAGAAGCATGTGCAGTAAAAGGGCGATTTATTTTATCTGCATTTGATCATTTGTATGACCAGTTAAAGAAACATAAAGCAGATAATTTATATAAACAAATTGAAATACCGCTTGTGGAAGTGCTTGCATCTATGGAAAAAATAGGGATTGCAACGGATCAAAAGAAATGGAAATTGGTGTTAAGAGATATGCAATCTCGTGAAGAAATCCTATTACAATCCATTTATAAAGAGGCGGGGGAAACTTTTAATGTAAACTCACCGAAACAATTGGGACATATTCTATTTGAAAAAATGCAACTTCCTGCTGAGAAAAAAACAAAAACAGGATATTCTACAGCAGCGCCTGTATTAGAGGCGTTAGCAGACTCTTATACTTTTGTGAAAAATATTTTACAATATCGTACTTTATCCAAACTGATTTCGACATATCTCACTGCATTGCCACAGCTTATCGTTAATGACACAGGAAGAATTCATACCTCTTTTAATCAAACCGTAACAGCAACCGGACGCTTATCAAGCTCAGATCCTAATTTGCAAAATATACCTGTTAGAACAGAAGAGGGGAGAAAAATAAGATCACTTTTTGTGCCTGGAGAAGGGTATGATTGTTTTATATCCTCAGACTATTCACAAGTAGAGTTACGAATTTTAGCACATATGTCCGGTGATCCCGGATTAATTGCTGCTTTTGCCAATAAAGAAGATATTCATCGTAGAACTGCAGCAGAAATTATGGGGGTACCGTTTGAGTCTGTAACAGCAGAACAACGTTCACATGCTAAGGCGATTAATTTTGGTATTATTTATGGAATTAGTGATTATGGCTTGGCTCGTCAACTAGGTATAAGCAGAGCCGCTGCTTCTTCCTATATGAAGAATTATTTTGAGCGTTATCCATATATCCATAAATACATGGAATCTATGATTGAAGAAGCAAGACATACAGGGGGAGCAGTGACTATGTTTGGTAGATTTAGAAAACTACCGGATATTAATAACAAAAACTTTAATCGTCGGTCTTTTGCTGAACGTACAGCTATGAATACCCCTATCCAAGGTACTGCTGCTGATATCATGAAAATTGCAATGTGTAAAGTTTACAAGAAAATAAAAGAAAAAAATTATAAAAGTCGATTAATTTTGCAGGTTCATGATGAATTAATTGTAGAAGCTGTAAATTCAGAAGTAGAAGAACTTAAACAATTATTAAAACGAACTATGGAAGAGGTAGTTGCATTGCAGGTACCTTTAATTGCTGATGTACATGTAGGGATTAATTGGGCAGATACTAAATAAGAAACAGAGGTCATTATGTTTATCATTGGACTCACCGGTGGCATCGGTACAGGGAAAAGTATAGTATCCAATTATATGCAAACACTTCAAATACCGGTTATTGATGCAGATAAAATTACACGAGAGATTCAAGAGCAGGACCGTTCTTTGTTATGCCAGCTGAGCCAGATATTTGGAAAATGTATTTTAAACGAGAAAGGAACTCTTAATCGGGCTATTTTATCAGAAATAGTGTTTTCTGATGAGAATAAGTTAGCACAATTGAATCGGGTGATGCATCCGGCTATTTGGCGACAAATAGAAAAATTATTAAAAAAATATATGGAACAGGAAGTACCACTTGTCGTGTTAGATATACCACTTCTTATTGAAGTTGGATGGCATCATTATGTGGATTCCGTATGGGTTGTTTCTATTCCTTTACAATTACAAATTGCCCGAGTTGTAGAACGAGATCGTATTGATAAAGAACAAGCACTTCTTCGCATTAAACAACAAATGTCTACAAGAGAAAAACAATTATATGCAGATGTAGTAATAGACAACTCACAAACTATGGAAAAGACACAACAACAAGTTGATGAAGAATTAGAGAAAATACCGGGGTTTACATGGGGAAAGTAGTTAAAAATACAGATAACAATGTAAAAAATATATATAAGATAAATAATAGATATATATCACCTTATGGGAAAAAGAGTATTAAGGTTTTTACTTTTTTTCTTGCTTTACTGTGTTTGCTGTTTTTAATTATTTTTAAAACAAACCATTATCAACCAAGTAAAGAAGTAAAACAATTAATCATGATTAATTCAGAGAAATACAAATTACAACCGGAGTTTTTACAAGCAGTAATTGCGGTTGAAAGTAAGTATAATGAACGGGCAGTTTCTCATATAGGAGCTATTGGGGTTATGCAGCTTGTGCCGGAAACAGCTAAATGGATTTCAGAAGAAAGTGGAATTCCTTATGGAGATTTAAAGAAACCGGAGATTAATATTCCATTGGGAGCATGGTATTTACGATATTTATTAGATAAATATGACGGAAACTTAGAACTGGCATTGGCTGCATATAATGCCGGTAGAGGCAATGTGGATGAGTGGATAGAAACGAAACAGTGGCCACGAGACTTTAATGATATTCAACAAATTCCGTTTCCTGAAACACGTGAGTTTGTGAAGTTAGTGATACAAACGAAAGAAGAATTAAAAGAAGAAATAAGAGAAAATTTAAACAATAGTGATTAGAGTGGAGAATATATTTTTATGGCTGTGTTGACAGATAAACAACAAGATCGACGCCAATTATTTTTGAGTTGGGATATAGAAACAGAATTACCATTAGAAATAGAAACATTTCATCTTGAACGAATGGATTTACAAGAGGAACGAATTTATTATGCATTTGCTTATAAAGATAGTGTAACCGGATGGGAAGTTCGAATTCTGTTTGATGAAGAAACACAAGATTATATGGTAAAACTTTATTTTCGATTGTTTACTATTACAGAAATAGAACTTATTAATAGTAACTATGAGAGATTTAAAGAAGATGTTGTACAATTGTTACCTTCTATTATAAAAAATAGATTTTTTGACAGAAGTAAAGTTTCTGTATTGATTGGACAGAATTCTTTTATTTCTTGGGATTATTGTAAAGTTATGCCTTTAGAGATTGATGAATATAAACTGAAAATATCTCCGGATAAGCCTATTTTAGGATTAAATGGTTCTTATGTAATTGCTGCTTATGAATGTATAGAAAAAAACACAGGAATTCTTTTCTTTTATAATATGTATAGAAACGAATACTATGCAGAGTTAATTAGTCATGGAATTCCGGGCATTGTACATCAGTATGATTCTCGTACAATTAATGAATTAGAAAAAAATATACAAATATATATATATGATGATTTAGAAAAATTAAAGACGACAATGATAGAAGTTTAATGAGAAATTAGGATTGTAGTTGTCGATTATGCATGTTTTATGTTATACTAACAGCGACATGGTTTGTCTATTTATATATTTTCCGGTAGAGTGAGCTTTCAGCTCACTTTTTCTTATATTAAAAGAGATATATGGATGATATCTCGGGAACAGGAGTAACTATGGCGCGAAAAGAAATTGAGAAGGCTGTGGAAACTTTATTGGAAAACAGTCTTGCGGAGCAAAATGTGGAGCTTGTAGATGTTGAATATGTGAGAGAAAGAGATTGGATTTTACGTATTTTTATTGATAAAGATGGTGGTGTAGATCTTAATGATTGCCAACGGATTAGTGAATTGGCAGGGACTATTTTAGATAAAAAAGATTTTATATCCGGAAATTATTTGTTAGAAGTATCTTCACCGGGGATTGATCGTGTACTTAAAAAAGATAAAGACTTTATCAAGTATGCCGGTAGTGAAGTGGATGTAAAGTGCTATTCACCATTAGACGATCGTAAAGAGTTAAAAGCTTTTACTGCCGAATTAAGAGGGCTTACTGAAGATGGTAAAATAAAGCTTATTTATAACGAAGAAGAACTTATAGTAGACAAAGATAAGATATCTCAAATGAGATTACACTTTTCTTTTTAATCAGGAGGAATAAACGTGGTACAGGAAAAACACAATGATGAACTTTTGCAAGCGGTTAATGCATTGGTTAAGTTAAAAAAAGTTCCGGAAAATATAGTATTTGATGCATTAGAAATGGTGTTATTGACTGCTTATAAAAAAGAACAGGGAAATGGTGTAAAAGCTTCTATTTCTTTAGATAGAGAAACGGGGAAATATAAAATTTATGCGGATAAGTTTGTAGTAGCAGACATTAATCCGGAAGATGAAGATGCAATTAACAAAATTACGGTAGAAGAGGCAAAGAAGATTAATCCTGAGTATGAAGAAGGAGCATATATTCGTATAGATGTAACTCCTAAAGACTTTGGACGTACAGCGGCACAGACTGCAAAGCAAGTTTTAATTCAAAAGCTTCGTGAAGCGGAACGAGGTTCCATTTTTGATGAATTTTCCAGAAGAGAGGGAGATATCATTACCGGAACCGTAAAATGGAGTGAGTCAAAAACTATCTTTGTTGATTTAGGTAGAATTGAAGGAATTCTTCCTTCTACAGAACAAATTGAAGGGGAGTTTTTTGAAGCCAATCAAAAGATTAAGTGCTATATTTTAGAAGTCAGAAAAACAACTAAAGGTCCTGAAATTATACTCTCTCGTACACATCCCGGTTTGTTAAAGAGACTATTTGAACTGGAAGTTCCTGAAATTTATAGTGGTACTGTGGAAATTAAATCAGTAGTACGTGAAGCAGGATCGCGCTCTAAAATTGCTGTTTGTGCTATGGATCCAACTATAGACTCTGTGGGGGCATGTGTAGGACCTAAAGGACAGCGTGTTCAGAATATTGTTAATGAATTGCATGATGAAAAAATTGATATTGTACGTTGGGATGAAGATCCTGCCATTTATATTGCAAATGCATTGTCACCATCAAAAGTGGTTTCTGTATCGGTCTGGGAAGAAGATAAATCTTCTTATGTGATTGTGCCGGATTACCAGTTATCTTTAGCTATTGGTAAAGCAGGACAAAATGCTCGATTAGCAGCAAAACTGACTAATTGGAAGATTGATATTAAGAGTGAAACGCAGGCTTTGGAGGAAGGGCGTATTAGTGAGTCTATATCTGATGAGAATACGGGAATTCTTTCTGATATTGAAACTATAGAGTCTTTTGAGGGGAATGTATAATGAAGGTAAAGAAAATTCCAATGAGAAAGTGCGTTGGTAGTGGTGTTTTAAAACCGAAGAATGAACTTCTTCGAATTGTTGCACTTCCTTCCGGCGAAATAGAGTTGGATATAACAGGGAAAAAACCTGGACGCGGTGTATATATTTGTAATGATATTGAATGCTTTAAGAAGGCTTATGAATCCCATGCTCTTGAAAAAGCATTAAAAAGACCGGTGCCTAGAGAAGTATATGAGGACATACGAGTAGCAATAGAAAATGGATAATAAAATATATGGATTGATTGGAATTTGTATGAAAGCCGGCAAAGTATTATCTGGTAGTGAGCAGGTAGAATCAGGAATAAAAAAACAAAAGGCATTTTTGTTAATTCTGGCTACGGATAGTTCAGAAAAGACTCTAAAAAGATATATCGAAGCGGCAGAAAAATATCATCTTCCATATCGAATCTGGGGAACAAAAATAGAATTGGGGCAATCCTTAGGAAAAAGTATAAGGACAGCTGTTCTTATTACTGACAAAGGATTAGCAAGTGCTCTTTTGAAGAAATTAGAACCGGTCTTATAGGACGGAGGAAATCTATGCAGAAATATAGAGTGTATGAGTTAGCCAAAATGTTGGGTAAAACTAATGAAGAAATTATTACCACATTACAAAAAAATAATATTAATGTAAAAACAAATTTTAACAGTGTAGGAGAAAAAGAAAAAGAACTTCTTGAGAATGTGTTTAAACCACAGGATTCAAAGAAACCTGCGCAAAAAACAGTTCGTACAGTTCGCTTTGATCAACAAGGTAAACCTACAGGGAAAAAACGTGATACAACACGTCACAGCTCCTATTCTTCTTACAAAGTAGAAGAACCCAAAGAACAAAAGAAAGAGAGCCGTAAGGACATTGTGAGAAATGAAGATAAACGCATGGTTTCGACAAGAGAAGCAAGAAATATAGATAGATCATCGATGCGTAGGGATAACCAACACCGCCATATGGAACGTAAAACAGGTGAAGGGAAAAATGTAAGATATAATAATTCTCGTGATAATGATTCTCGTCGGGATTTTAGAGATAAAAACCGTACAGAAAAAGATAATCGAGATAGTTTTAAGAGTAAAGCGAAGGGCGGATTCTCTGATAGAAAACGTAGTTCAGCTCCTATAGAAATGCGAGCTCCTGAGCCGGTAGATGTACCAAGAAGAGCAAGGGGCGGAAAAAAGAAAACCAAGAAAGATTATGAAAAGAGTCGTAGAGAGAGAGAGGGCGGTTCTTTGATGGCACGCTCTTTAAATCAGGCACATCAAAAGAAACGTATCCAGGAAAAGAAGACTGTAGTTTATCCTACAGAAGTTAGTGTTCCTCTTATTGTGACTGTTAAAGAGTTAGCAGATCTTTTTAAACGAGAAGTAGGAGAAGTTATAAAAAAACTGATGGCTGGCGGTGTTATGGCTACCATTAATCAGAATTTGGATAGAGATACAGTTGAGATTCTAGCAGAAGAATTTGGGGTTACTTTATTAGAGCCTCAACAGGAAGCGGATTTAACTGCATATACGCCGGAAGCAGATGATCCCCATTTCTTAAAACCACGACCACCGGTAGTAACCATTATGGGACACGTTGATCATGGTAAGACTACTTTGTTGGATGCTCTTCGCTCTACCGATGTAGCTTTACATGAAGCCGGCGGGATTACACAAGGTATTGGCGCTTATCAAATACGTTATCAAAATCATAAGATTACGTTCCTTGACACACCGGGGCATGAGGCTTTTACCGCTATGCGTACTCGTGGTGCTCAAGTTACAGATATTGCCGTAATTATTGTAGCCGCAGATGATGGTGTTATGCCACAAACTGTAGAAGCTATTCATCATGCTAAAGCCGCTAAAGTACCGATTATGGTAGCTATTAACAAAATTGATAAACCGGGGGCAAATCCGGACCATATTAAGGAAGAACTTTCTAGAGAAGGTTTAATTTCTGAAGAATGGGGCGGAGATGTAATTATGGTTCCGATTTCTGCTAAGAAAAAGATAGGATTGGAAGAACTTCTCGAAAATATTCTTTTAGTAGCAGAAATGGAAGAGTTAAAAGCAAACCCGAATCGTGAAGCTTATGGTGTAGTAGTGGAAGCACAGTTGGATAAAGGTAGAGGTCCTGTAATGAATGTATTAGTTAATAACGGTACACTCCGAGTAGGAGATAGCATTCTTGCAGGTAAGTGTTGGGGACGTGTTCGTGCGATGACTAATGAAAAAGGTCGACGTATGAAAAATGCAGAACCTTCTATGCCTGTAGAAATTTTGGGGATGAATAGCGTACCACAAGCAGGCGATCATTTTTATGTTATGGACGAAAAGCAAGCAAGATCTATTGCTGAACTTCGTACAACTCGTGCTAAGGAAGAAGAACAAGCACAATTCCAAAAGGTCACCTTGGATAATATTTTTGAAAAGATTAAAGAAGGCGAAATGAAAGAATTAGCTGTTATTATAAAAGCAGATGTACAGGGGTCTGTAGAAGCACTGTCTCAATCCTTATTAGGAATTAAGAGTGAAGAAGTTAGAATTTCGATTGTTCATGCGGCAGCGGGGGCCATCAGTGAGTCTGATATTATGTTGGCAGAAGCTTCTAATGCATTGATTATAGGATTTAATGTTCGCCCCGATGCAAATGCACGTAAGTTGGCAGAACAAGATAATGTTGATATTCGTTTATATCGTGTTATTTATGATGCGATTGATGATGTTAAAGATGCAATGACCGGTATGCTCACACCTAAAGTGAGAGAAGTGGTACTTGGACATGGTGAAATTAGACAAGTTATTCATACACCGAAAATTATTGTTGCAGGTGTATATGTAACGGAAGGTAAGATAACCAATAATTGCCAGATTCGTTTGGTAAGAGATGGAATTGTTATTCATGAAGGAAAGATAGGGTCTCTTCGTAGATTCAAAGATGATGTAAAAGAAGTTACCGAAGGATTTGAATGCGGACTTTCATTAGCGGATTATCGTGATGTAAAAGAGGGCGATCATGTAGAATCTTTCATCATGGAGGAAACTGCAGCAGAGTTGAAATAAGGTGGCAATATGTCAGAACTTAGAATACGTAAAATGCAAGAATTTATAAAACAAGAAGTGAGTTCTATGCTTCTTCGAGAAGTTAAAGATCCACGACTTGGTTTTGTAACAGTTACGGGTGTTCATTTAACAGGTGATCTTAGAGAGGCTACCGTATATGTAAGTTTATTCGGTAGCGAAAAAGAAAAGAAAGAGTCAATGACAGCTCTCGAAATGGCTACCGGATTTATTCGTAGAGAATTAGGTAAGAGACTTAAGATTTATTACACGCCTCAAATATCTTTTGAACAAGATACTTCTCTCGATTATGGTATGCATATTGAAGGGTTGATTAAGCAAATTCATAAAGATGATGAGGCAAAAAAGTATGATACACACAGAGAACAAGGCGAAGAGGATTGATAAGAAAGAAACTTTTGCATTTTTAAAAAAACATCAAAAATTTCTTCTTATTGGGCATATTCATCCAGATGGAGATGATGTAGGATCTATGTGTGCGTTGCATAATGTACTTATCTCCATGGGAAAAGAAGCGGATATGGTATTAGATGACCCTATACCGGAAAGATTTCAGTTTATTGAAACTTCAAAACGTATCTTACATGCAGTGCCCGAAGAACAATCTTATGATGCAGTAATTTTTACTGATTTGGCTAATTTTGAAAGAGCAGGGAATTTAGCTATACCTTTAGATATTCCCAGTTTATGTATTGATCATCACATTTCTAATGAAGGATATACAGACTATTTGTATCTTCGTGCAGATTATGCAGCAACAGCAGAGCTTCTAGCAGAAATATTTTTTGATGAAAATATTTTGCTCGATAAAGATACCTGTAATGCATTATATTTAGCATTAGGTACAGATAGCGGATTCTTTAAATTTAGTTGTACTACTTCTCATACTTTGCTTATGGCCAGTCGTTTAGTGGAATGTGGGGCAGATCCTGCTTATATTTCTAACCATTTAGATATTACAACTGAAAATGGGATGAAAACTTATAAGCGGGTACTTGATACCTTGCATTTTGCCGTGGCAGGAAAAATCGGAATTGCTTATATGGATAAAGAATCTATGGCACTTGATGGGATTAATTCAGACTTTTATGTAAGTATCCCGAGAAAAGTAGAGGGAGTTGAAGTGGCGCTACTATTAAAATATCAAGAAGAAAATGTAACTCGTATTTCTTTGCGTTCCAGAGAATATGTTAATGTATCTCAGGTGGCACAACATTTTGGTGGTGGTGGACACATAAGAGCTTCCGGATGTACGATAAATTTATCGATTAAAGAAGCAGAATCTGAATTGTTGAAAGAAGTGGTGAAATATTTATAATGGACGGTATTCTTAATGTTCTAAAGCCCGCAGGCATGACATCTTTTGATGTAATTTCTTTTTTAAGACGGACTTATAAACAGAAGAAAATCGGTCATGGTGGCACTCTTGACCCGATGGCGGCAGGAGTGCTTCCTGTCTTTATGGGGAAAGCCACTCGATTGATTGAATATGCACCCATACATACGAAAACCTATATAGCAGAATTTATTATGGGTTTTTCTACAGATACTGAGGATGTTATGGGAAACATTATTTCCTCCGGAAAACCGATTGAAAATATAAAGGTTTGGGAAAATGCCTGTGAATCATTTAAGGGAGATATTTTACAAGTTCCATCCCTATATTCAGCTATAAAAGTAAGAGGTCAAAGAGCTTATGATTTAGCTCGAAGTGGTGAGTTTATAGAATTAAAACCTAGACCTATACATATTTATGATATTAGTTTATTAGAAGTAAAGGTACCATTTATTCGATTACAAGTTACTTGTTCTTCGGGGACTTATATCCGTGCATTAGGACGAGATATTGGTCGATATACCGGATGTCCTTTATCTATGTCATTCTTACTTAGAACAAATATGGGAACTTTTTCTATTAATGAAGCAAAAACATTAGAAGAGATTGAACAAAGTCCTGAAAAATCTTTAAATAAAAATTTAAAAGAGATATTTTCTGATATGAAAACAATATCTTTATCTGCAACGATGGGAAAAGGTTTTTTAACAGGGAAGAGACTTGTAATAAGAAAACCTGATGAATCGGTCATTGCTGTATATAATAACAGTACGTTTTTAGGGATTGGAGAGATAAAGAAAGGTATTCTGCATCCTAGGAAAGTATTTGGTGAGTTATGATGAAATTGTATCCCTCTTTAGAAGTAGCACCTAAGCGGGAACCCGTTGTAGTTGCACTGGGTTTTTTTGATGGGTTACATATAGGGCATCAACGTGTTATTGAAGAAGCAAAAAATATAGCTAGAGAAGTATCTGCTAAAGTTTGCGTTATTACGTTCTATCCACATCCCCGAACGGTATTGATGCCATCAGAACATATATATTTATTGGGGAATAGAGAAGAAAAAATTGAATTATTACAAAATTTAAAAGTGGATTTTGGAGTATTATTGACACCTACTGTGAGTTTTTTACAGATGTCTCCTGATTCTTTTTTGCGACTCTTAGATAAGAATTTAGAGCTTGTCGGAATCGTATCCGGGGAGAACTTTACTTTCGGGAGAGAAGCTTCAGGAACTGTTAAGAATATTAAAGAGTATTTTAAAAATAGAAAAATTAAAATTTCAACTATTCCTTTAACCTCTAGTGCAGCTATTAATGGAGATATCATATCAAGTACTATTATTAGAAAACTACTTTTGCAAGGCCAAGTTAAGAATGCAAATAAGTTATTAGGACATGCATATAGTCTGAGAGGTAAGGTGGTGCACGGGATTCGACGTGGACATGATATCACCGGTTATCCTACGGTAAATCTACAAACGGATTCTGTTCAATTAATACCGAAAGATGGGGTATATGTTACTTATGTAGATTTACAAAATAAGAGATATCTTTCTGTAACAAATATTGGAAAGAATCCTACTTTTGAGAATAAAGAATGTACCATAGAAACTTTTATTATGGACTTTCAAGGGGATTTATACGAACAGGATATACGATTAACTTTTATAGAAAGATTACGTGGAGAAATTAAGTTTTTATCAGTAGGTGAATTAATAAGACAAATTCAATTGGATATAGAACAAGCAAATAAATATAAATAAAAAAGCAGAATATTTCTGCTTTTTTATTTTACAAGTAAAGCCAAAAACTCTGTTATAATGGAATTAAATAGAACAGTAGGAGATACTATATGTCATATCGAAAAAAACGAAGAATTTCTTTAAGAAAAAAGAGGAAAGGGAATTTTCTAAAGCTATTTATTTTTTTAACAGCTATTCTGTTATCTGTCTATTATTTTTGGGGAACAGATTCCGGTGTTATACCTCAGGTAAAAGATGTGGTTCAAAGTATGGATAAAAACATGGAAGGATCTCCGATGGACTCTTTAGTTGAACCACAGCTCGTTAATCAACAAGAAGTAGTAGAGAAGGCTCGTGTGCCGATAGAAGAAAATGATAATAATAAAAAAAGGATAAACAAGACTCCTGTTAAATTATCAGGAGTTAAAATGGCTATTTGTATTGATGATGCAGGACGAGATTTGGAAACACAATCTGCTTATGAAGAGTTAGGAGTTCCTATTACATTAGCTGTTATGCCTAATGAATCCTATACAAGAGAAGCAGCAGCTTCTTGGCATGCAAAAGGTCTTCCTGTTATTATTCATCAACCTATGGAAAGTATAAGTGGAGTAGGAATGGAACCCATTGTGCTTTTAACGCAAATGGATGAAAATTCTATTCGAAAAATGATACGAGAATCTATTCGACAAATACCGGAAGCAAGGGGTATGAATAATCATCAAGGATCTAAAGCCACTGCTGATTTTAGAGTGATGGATATTGTTATGAGTGAAATGGCTTCACAAAATATGTTTTTCTTTGACAGTGCAACTAATTCTGTTACAGAGGTTGCACATGCAGCAGATATGCACGGAGTTCTTCATGCAAGAAATAATTTATTTGTAGATAACTCTTCTGATGTGGATGATATTTGTCAAATGATTCGGGAGGCTGCCGATAGGGCTAAAAAGAACGGACAAATTATTATTATTGGGCATTGCCGTCCGAATACTGTAACAGCATTTCAAAAAATGATACCACAGTTGCAAGAAGAAGGTATTGAATTCGTTTCTTTGTCAGACCTAGTGCAATAGAGAAAGTATTTGTTATGTTAACTACTTATAAGCGAACCGATAAATTTATTAAAGGAAAATTTATATACAAAAAACAATTTGAATCCAAATATAGAAATAGAACCTGATGATATTGAAACGAGTGATACGGCAATTTTTGTTTGGGAGATTAAAAATTCCGGCATATAATTTATAAACTTGGCAAATTGATATATAAAAGTGATTTAGAAAAGGATATGATGACTACCACCAAAAGAGCGCGTTGTTTAGTTGGTAGAAACATATTAGGTAATAGAAAATTTATGGTAAAAGAACAGATCGAAAAAAGAGGCTATGTTATCATTACCGGAGGAACATCCGGGATTGGACTCGCAGCAGCACAATGTTTACAGGCAATAGGTTATCAATCTATTTTATTGGGACGAGATAAAATACGTGGTCTGGAAGCCGTAAAAAAAGTAATAGGGAGTACCTATCTTTTTTGTGACGTAACGGATACATTATCAATAAAAAAAGCAATTAATGAAGCTTCTCAATTGGGGAATATTACCGGTGTAGTTGTAGCAGCAGGGCAATATAAAGAAGGACTAATTGAAAATATTACGGATGAAGATATGGAAGCTTTATTTAAAGTCAATACTTTTGGTGTAATAGCTACTATTAGAGAGAGTATTCCCTATCTTCGTCACTTAGGCGGAAGTATTGTTGTTGTATCTTCTGATGCGGCAGTGCAGGGGAATATTCAGGGCAGTTTATATGGTGCAACAAAAGGTGCGATTAATGCTTTTGTAAAATCAGCAGCTTTAGAATTAGCTGTGGATAATATCAGGGTAAATAGCGTTTGTTTAGGGGATATTAAGACACCTTTACTTGAGAAACAATTTAAGGTATATGGTGGCAATGAAGAAGAAACTGCATCTATTTATCCTATGATGCGAATAGGTAAACCGGAAGAAGCCGGAGAAGTTATTGCTTTTCTCATATCGGGTAAAGCTTCTTTCATGACCGGGAGCATAGTAATGGTAGATGGAGGACTTACTTCTTGGTAAAAAATTGATAATCATCATATGAATGGAACTTATAATATATTTCATATATAATGTAATCAATATAAAAATAGAGTACTAAGGAGGTATTACTATGGAAGATCAAAAAATGGAAATCTCGGTAGAAACAACTCCAATAGTTAAATCAACAGAAGATGCGGCATTGACGGATGTTTTGGCTAATGAAGATAAAAGATCGGAATCTTTAGCAGTCGATTCTTTAGATGTCTCTCTTCCGGAAGTCGAAGTAGAAGTTATTGATAACAGAGATAAGGACGCAGAAGCTCTAATAAAATGGGGAGCTGCTCGTGCAGGCGTTATTGTAATAACTCCCTTTTTAGGGACGGTAGCATTAATTGCTAATGAAGTATATATGATATCTAAGATTGCAGATATTTATGGGGAGAAAATTGCACGTAAATCAGTGTTGGCATTTTTAGGTGCTCTAGGAGGAACCGTTTTTGGTAATTTAGTCGCAACTTTATTACCACTGCCTTTTGTACAGATGCCAATTGCTATTTCTGTAACTTATGGAGTGGGAAAAGCTGCACAGCGTTGGATTAAAGATGGTCAACCTGATAATTTGAAACCTTATATTGCCGTATTTGAAGTGCAGAAAGAAGAAGGGCAAGAGGTTATTAATGAAATACAAGATAATCCTAATAAAGATATTCCGTTAGGTGATGAAAAAAAGGATTTTATTGAGGAATTTAAGCAGTCAATTGAAAGTTTTTATCCTGTAAAAGCGCATCAACTCTTTAATGAATTCACTGAGAATTTAGTACAAGCAATCACTCACGTAAGGGAAGAAACTGTAGAAACAGCAAAAAAAGTAGGTGTAACCGAAGAGCAAATTAATACGGCTAGGTTTCGTGCTATAGCTGCTAGAGAGGTGGCAGAAGAAACTGCACAAAAAGCGACAGAAGAGTTTAAAATAGCAGCTAAAAAGAATGTAAAAAAACTTTCTGAAGAAGCTATTATGCAGGCTAAGTTCATAAAAGAACAAGCTTCACTTAATTTAGAGTTAATGAAGGCAAAAGCAGCAGCATTAAAAGCGGAAGCTAAAGTAAAAGAAACAGAGGCTCGATTACGCTCTGAGAAAGCTAAACATATAGCATTAGAGCAAATACAGTTAGCAAAACAGCAGGCAGAATCTGTTCGTCAAGATGTATGTAAAAAATCGGAAGAAGTAGCTGCTAAAGCTGCGGAAGTTTCTGATAAGATTAAGAACAAAGCGACTATGGCAGGAGAGACTTTAAAGCAAACCGTAGAAGACTTTTGTGATAAGGTGGAAGAAAGAGCTGATTTATATCAAGAAATAGACAGTAAAAAAACTAAGAGTCAATTAAAAAGTAGCGCTTCTAAAACAGATAAATAAAGTTTTTATAATACTAAAAGGAACTCTATCTATAGTTCCTTTTAGTATTATTTTTTTGAACATTTAAATTGCCTGTAGTAAAATAAATAGGACATGGAGGGAAAAGTATGTATACATTAAAAAGACGTGTTCCTTTTTATGAAACAGATGGAATGAAAGTGGTGCACCATGCCAATTATCTTCGTTGGATGGAAGAAGCACGTATTGAATATTTAAGAGCCGGTGGGATTTTATTAAATGATTTAATGGATAATGGAATCGTATTTCCGATTCTTGATTTGCAAATTAAGTATATAAAGTCGGCTTATAATGACGATTTGATTCGTATAGATATTTACTTACGTAAAATTGATAGAGTAAAAATGATTTTTGAATATAAAATTTATAATGATATTACAGATGAATTATTGAGTGAAGCACGTACCGTTGGAGCAAATTCTAGCATTGAAACAGGAAAACTTATTAGACTTTCTGAGGCGAAAATACAAAAATTGAAGGAGATTTCCAAAGGGGATCGAGAATAATGGACAATCGATTCATTGGAATTATGGACTCAGGTGTTGGAGGGCTTACTGTAGCTAAATATATTAAGGAAAACTATCCCTTGGAAGGAATTATATTTATTGGAGATACTTTACATAATCCTTATGGAAGCCTTTCACCGGAAAATATTGCTTTATATGCAGAACGTTTAAAGCAATTTTTATTACAACAAAATATAAAAATGCTTATTATAGGATGTAATACGATTTCATTTAATACACCATCCTCTTTTTATGAGGAAGATATACCTGTTATACCGATGAGTTTAAAAATCCCTTGTTTAGAGGAGATGGAAGAAGTAACAGTTTTAGCAACACCTGCAACTATTAACACACATAAACATAAATATATAATTGAAAAACAATATCCGAATATAATAATTCATGAAATCGGTTTACCTACATTGGCACATGCAATAGAAATGGGAGCATCCGAAAGAGAAGTAGATGCCATAATAAAAAAAGAAGTGTCAAAGCATCAGGCACAAAATACAGAAATGGCTTTTTTAGCATGTACTCATTATCCACTGGTTTTATCATCATTAAAGAAATATTTGCCAAAGGCAAAGTTTTGGGATCCTGCACAAGCGACGGTAGAATATGGAATGCAAGCTTTATTAAAAAAAGAAGCCCATGCTTCTTCTACCGGACAGAAAAAATTTTATTTTACATCGGATGTCAGCATAGCTGAGCCGTTAGTTAAAAATTTATTTGGAACAGATGCGAATATAGAAGAAATTAATCTGTAAGAAGAGGAGATATAAGAATGGGAATTGTTTTAGAACTGGCAGCAGCTTTAATTTTTATAATTTGCATGTGTTTTTTGTTGTATTGGGGGTTGTGTTGGAAGCAAGGGGATTGTGCTTTTCGTATATATACAGGAAAAATGACTCCTCTAACTGTAGAACAGATGGAACTTGGAACGGTCGTGTTTTCAACAACTGTTCCTATTCGAAATATAGGGAAACAGAATGGTACTTTGATGGATGTTTTTTCACGTGTTTATCTTCCTTGTGAGCAATATAATAAAGTAGATACACATATATTGACTATGGATATTAATTCTCCTCGTGAAGATAATTATTGGGAAGCGGTAATAGTTCCTAAAAAAGAAACTATTACCTTACAAATTAAATTATTTATTACAGGAAAATCCGGCAATATTTTACGAGATCTTGATGGGATACCCGATATACCTGTAGATGTTATTTATCAAGCGGTAGGTCGAAGTGACTGGTATTATGCTAAAGAACGCATTTATTTAACAAGTGATGAAATGAGAATGGCACTGTATAACTTCACCGCAGGAGGAAGACCATAATGGCAGACTTAGAATTAGTACCGGTACGTACACGTATACTTACTCATAATGATGATATTGTTGATGTAATAAAGGAATATTCCGGTCAAATTACAGATAGAGATATTATATGTACTGCGGAATCTGTAGTGGCTATTACACAAAATCGATATGTTCGGCCTGAAGAATTAAAACCTTCTTGGCAAGCACGTTTAATGAATCGTTTTGTGCCGGGGGCAGGGTCTATGGCGAGTATATATGGGATGCAAGCCGCCATGGAAGAAGAAGGTGAATGGCGCATGCTTTTTTGGTTTATTGCGGGTTTCTTTTGTAAACTTGCAGGTAAGAATGGAGTGTTTTATGCACATTGCAGGCAAGCATCGCTTTGTGATGATGTAACCGGAACTATGCCTCCTTATGATAAGGCTATTGTTTATGGACCGGCAGATACAAATGAACTTTGTGAAGAAATTACTAGAGAGACAGGTGCATATGGAGCAGTTATTGCTGATGTTAATGATTTAAAAAGAGCGGCTATTTTAGGCCATAGTAAAGGGATTAATCCAAAAAAGATTTCAAAGATTTTAATTCATAATCCTTTTGGCAATGCCAGTGAGAAAACTCCTATCGTTATTATCAAAAATTTTGCAGATAAATTATAAAAAGACTTTCTTCAAGAAAGTCTTTTTTTTCAATAAAAAAACCGACAATTGTCGGTTTTTATTATAAAGTTCTGTCAACTTTTCCGGAACGGATGCAACGGGTGCAAACATTCAGTCTCTTGATTTCACCATCAACTTTAGCACGAATCTTGTGGATATTTGGGTGCCAAGTTCTCTTGGTTTTTACGTGAGAGTGAGAAATATTCATTCCTGTAGAAGTACCTTTCCCACAGACTTCACAATAACTAGACATATCGAATACCTCCTTGTAGATCTTGTATATCCTCTGTTGTTTCTCGATTGCAATAACCATAATATAGCATAAAATATGAGTAGTAGCAAGCATTTGTCTTTAGATAATTAGTCGAATTATAATAATAGAAAGCATAAATAAAAAAATAATGGGGATAAATTTGATATATATAAGTAAAATCGTGTAGATTCGATAGGAGTTTATATGAAAATCTCAGATAAGGTTACAGTCGTGAAAGGTATTGGAAAAAGAATGGAAGAAAAACTTCAGCGACTAGGTATTAATACTGTTGAAGATTTAATTTCATTTTATCCCAGAAAATATCAGGATTGGACACGTATTACGCCTATGGATGCATTGGAAGTCGATAAAGAAGTAGTTGTATATGGAAAAATTATTGATATCAGAGAAACAAAACTTAGATCTAGATTGTCTTTAATAACGATTGTTATAAGTGACGGTCAGGGGGCTATTAATTTAAATTATTTTAATCAGCCGTGGAAAAAACAATCTTTTGAAAAATCACAGTGGGTATTAGCATACGGTAAAGTAGAATATCAATATACCAAATATCAGATTAGCAATGCAGAAGTGGAAATGGTATCGCCAAGAGAAATAAAATCTTTTCAAAAACTAGTACCCGTATATCCACTTACAGAAGGAATTCGATTAGTTCAGATGCAAAAATTTATTGTGAATGCATTAGAAAATGTTTCGGGACTTGTTGAAAACTTACCGGAGCAAGTCCTTATTAAATATCATTTAATGGGAAGAAAACAAGCAATAAAATCTATGCATTTTCCTAAGGATTGGGGGCTGTATAGACAGGCGAGATATAGACTTGCTTTTGAAGAGTTATTTTTTATGCAAGTAGGTATATGGTTGCTTAGAAAAAAAAGAGAAAGTTATGGCATAGGAATTAAATGTGAGCCGAGTAAAGAGCTCGTAAGAAAAATTATTCGCTCTTTGCCGTTTACGCTTACTCAAGATCAGAAAAAAGCTTTTATGGACATAGAGAATGATATGGAAGCATTAGTGCCTATGCACAGATTAATTCAAGGGGATGTAGGAAGTGGAAAAACTATAGTTGCAGCTTTAGCGTTAGCTAAGATTATAGAGAATGGATATCAAGGAGCACTTATGGCACCTACTGAAATATTGGCACAGCAACATTTTCAAACTTTTTCTTTCTTATTTAAAAATTCGGGCATACAAATAGAACTTTTAACAGGGCAAACAAAGGCGGCAGAGAAGAAAAAAATTTTAGAAAATGTTGTAAATGGTGATACTGATATTTTATTGGGGACACATGCATTACTTCAAGAACAGGTTGTTTTTTCAAACTTAGGTCTTGTAGTAACGGATGAACAACATCGTTTTGGGGTTAAGCAACGACAACGTTTAGAAACTAAAGGAGTATCACCGCATATTTTAGTAATGACTGCAACTCCTATTCCTAGAACTATGGCACTTTCCGTTTATGGTGATTTAGATGTATCTTCTATTCGTGAATTACCGAAAGGAAGAGAATCTGTATCTACTTATGCGATTGCAAATGATATGTTGCAGCGAGTATATAACTTCATGAAGAAAGAAATGCAGGTGGGGCATCAAGTGTATATTGTATGTCCTTTGGTCGAAGAAAGTGAGAAAGCAGATCTTGCGGCTGCAGTATCCGTTTATGAGGAATTAAAAAGTCATCAATTTTCCTCCTTTCGATTAGGTCTTGTGCATGGGCGAATGAAGAGTCAAGATAAAGAGTGCATTATGCAGGATTTTGTGAATGGAAAAATTCAACTGTTAGTTGCAACTAGTGTTATTGAGGTGGGAATTAATGTACCCAATGCTACGATTATGTTTGTTTATGGGGCAGAAAGATTTGGGCTGTCTCAGTTACATCAGCTGAGAGGACGTGTTGGTCGTGGTCATAGCAAATCTTATTGCATTCTTTATACAAATAATAATAACGATATAGTACAATTTAGGATGAAGTTAATGACAAGTATACAAGATGGCTTTACTCTTGCAGAAAAAGATTTATTACTTCGTGGGAGTGGGGAATTTTTTGGAACTCGTCAGCATGGGATACCTGATTTTAAAGTAGCAAATGTCGTTAAAGATTTGCCTATTTTAGAAAAAGCACGAGAAGCAGCCCGTTATTCGGTAGAAGCAGGAGAAGATTTTAGACAAGAGTTAAAAAATAGATATAAAACTTTATTTACTGAAATTTATCATTAGTTCTGTCAATAGAATATACTTGTTGATTGCTTTGTTAAATTGTTGATATGCTTTCAATTTTGATTTAGAATGAATGGTAAAGCTATTTTTATCATATTTAGATTTATAATATAGATAAAACTCTTATGTTTATACCAATTTACATTTAGAAAAATATATAACTCTGATTAGAATTCCCTGAAAATTTATTTGTAGGTGAGGGAGTAGGCATGTTTTTTATAAAGTAATCATGTCTATAATCACACCTTATCATTATTAATGAATATGTTATCTTATAAAACACATGAAATTATGAATATACCGGTAGCTGCTATATCTATGACTCAAGCAGTAGCTATTTGTAAAAGTTATATAGAGAAATCTGGGAGCTATATAATTGCAACAGCTAATGCTGAAATGATTATGCGAGCACAGGAAGATAAAGACTTAAAAAAGGTCTTATGTAATGCTGATTTAGTAGTTGCTGATGGTGCAGGAGTTCTTTGGGCAGGAGAAGTATTCGGTACTCCTTTTCCGGAACGTGTTACCGGAGCAGATTTGATGCAGGAATTAATGGTACAGGCGGTTGAGTATGATTGGCCTATATATTTTTTAGGCGGTGCACCTGGTGTTGCTGCAAAAGCGGCTGCTTGTTTTGAAGCGAAGTATAAGAAAAATCCGGTTGTTGGTATCCATGATGGCTTTTTTGATGAGGAAGAAGAAAGTGCTATCATTCAAGAAATAAGAAATAGTCAGGCAAAATTATTATTTGTAGGAATGGGTGTTCCTAAGCAAGAAAAATGGATATATGAGCATAAACAAGAATTAGGGAATTTGATTGCTATTGGAGTCGGTGGTGTTTTTGATGTAATGGCAGGTCATTTAAAGCGTGCACCGTTATGGATGCAAAAACATCGTTTAGAATGGGCATATCGATTGTTTTTGCAACCGAGCCGTATTACTCGAATGGTTGCATTACCTAAATTTATGTTAGCTGTAAAAAAATGGAAAAAGGATTCAAAGAGGTCATAATGTTAAAGAAACCATTAATAGTACAAGAAGGATACCCTTTTATTTTAGGTGCATTTTTAATTGCATTGTTTGTTGCTTGGATGGGATATTATTATATAGCAGTATTCCCTTTTGTATTTAGCATTTATTTTGCATTTTTCTTTAGATGCCCAAATCGTAACTCTAAAATTCCTGTAGGAGAAGAATTATTGGTATCTCCGGCAGATGGGACTGTTATGGAGATTGAAGAAAATGTGCAGGAAGATACTTTTTTAGGGCAAAAATGTCATAAAATTACAATTTTTTTATCAGTATTTAACGTACATGTAAATAGAGCACCTATGGAAGGAACTATACAATACCAGTCTTATACACAAGGTAAATTTCTGCCGGCCTATAAAGATTCAGTTGGATTTGAAAATGAAAGAGGCGCTATAGGAATTGTTGGTAAGCATCGATCTATTTTAGTTATATTAATTGCAGGAATATTGGCACGTCGAGTTGTCTCGTGGAAAAATTTAGGAGATCAAGTAAAAAAAGGCGAGCTATATGGTATGATTAAATTTGGTTCTTGCACAGAAATATATATCCCTGGTGATGTTGAACTTTGTATCAAAAAGGGAGATTCTATTAAAGGTGGTTTGACAGTAATAGGGAGGCTGAAGTAAGTGAAGAAATCTTGGATAGCCAATGGAGTGACTGCACTTAATGGACTTCTAGGTGGATTAAGTATTATGTTCTCTTTTAATGGAGAATTTAATTTGGCAGCTATTTGTATTTTATTAGCAGTAGTAGCAGATGCAGCCGATGGGAGAACCGCAAGGGCACTTGGCACGTCCAGTCCCTTAGGAGTAGAGTTAGATTCTCTTTGTGATGATATTTCTTTTGGTATTGGTGCCGGTGTGCTTATGTATTCCTATCAATTACATGATTTAGGAATTATCGGTATGATTATTTGTGCTTTGTTAGGAACTTTATGTGCATTTCGCTTAGCTCGTTTTAATGTAAAAAGTGATGTTGTACATGGTTACTTTGAAGGGCTTCCTTGTCCAACAACAGGGATGATTGTTGCTACTTATGTATTGTCCGGAGTTAGAATTTGGGACTGGCTTGCATTAGTATTCGTATTTTTGTTGGGAATATTAATGGTGAGTGAAGTTCATTATCCGGATAATAAAGGTGCAAGTGCAGATAGATTGCATTTAAAAGCATTATTGATTAGTTTAGCTGTTATGGTTGTTTGTATAATATTAGCTTGGACTACTTGGGCAGCAGCTATTTGTGCCGGATATATATTATTTGGAATGATTAACACTTATATGAATCGTAAAAGAAAATCACGTCGAATTATTAGACGTAGAAAACGTAGTATAGAGGTTCATGAAGAGGAGTAAAAATGACTCACTATTTAGACTTAGTCATGATTCCGGCTCAACTAATAATTGCGTTTTTTACCGTGTATTATTTTATTGTTGCTCTTTTTGGGATGTGGCATAAGAAGGAAAAGAATTTAGCAGAACCTCAAAATAAGTTTGCTTTAGTGATTCCGGCACATAATGAAAGTATGGTCATCGGTGATTTACTTGAAAACCTTAAGATGTTGAAGTATCCTAAAGAATTATATGATATATATGTTATAGCAGATAATTGTACAGACGACACAGCTGCTATAGCAAGAAAACATGATGCTACCGCATTGGTTCGCTTCAATAAAAAAGACATTGGTAAAGGATATGCAATGGATTGGGCATTTCCTCAAATTGAATCTTTCAATAAAGGGTATGACGCTTTCTGTGTTTTTGATGCAGATAATTTAGTTCACTTAGATTTTTTATCTGTAATGAATAATAGATTATTGCAAGGGCAAAAGATTATGCAAGGATATCTTTCGGCGAAAAATCCAACAGATACTTGGGTGTCCGGAACTTTTGCGATAGCTTTCTGGACGATTAATCATTTATGGCATCTAGGAAAATATAATTTAGGTTTATCTACTGCTTTGGGTGGCACTGGTATGTGTATATCCGCTGATGTTATCAAAAAATATGGTTGGGGTTGTGATTGCTTAACGGAAGATATGGAGTTTTCAGTTAAATGTTTGACTTATGGTATACGCACTTGTTGGGCACATGATGCTATTGTTTATGATGAAAAACCTTTAAGCTTTATTGCATCTTGGAAACAACGTAAACGTTGGGCACAAGGACAGTTTGATTGTGCAGAACGCTATATTCCAAAGTTGTTTCACTCCGCAATAAAACATAAAAGTTTTATGATTCTTGATGGTATTATGCAGTTGTTGCAAAATCATTTCTTATTGTTTTCTACAGCTGTGGCGATTATGACGTACATCAATATGTTTTATCCTTGTTTTACAGTTATTTTGTATAATGATGTGTTAGTTCCTCGTCAATTTTGGGCTATTCTTGGAACCATTCAATATATATTACCTCTTATTGTTTTAATGCAAATTGTAGTACCTCTAAAGATTTGGGCATATTGGATTGTCTATCCTGTTTTTATGTACTCTTGGATTCCTGTTACTTTTTTAGGATATCTTGATCGCCATAAAAAAGGATGGGTACATACAATCCATACCCGTAGTATGCAGTTTGATCAAGCTTCACTTACACGAAAGAAGGAGTTAGACCGGTAATGAGAAAAATGCATGTTTTGATGACAAATGATGATGGTTATGAAGCACCGGGAATCAAAGCATTGGCATCTGCAATTTCTGAATTTGCTAGAATAACTGTAGTAGCACCCGATAGAGAACGTAGTTCTTGCTCGGGTGCTTTGACACTTAGAGAGTATATTTCATTAAAAAAGCAACCAAGTTATGGAACGAACATACAAGTATTTTCTTGTGGAGGAATGACAGCAGATTGTTGCAAAATAGCTCTTGAAGGATTGTTAGTAAATGATAAGCCTGACTTAATTCTTTCCGGCGCTAACAGAGGGTATAATATAGGAACCGATTGTCTATATAGTGGTACCGTAGCCGGTGCTATGGAAGGCTGTGTATTTGGTATTCCATCTATGGCCGTTTCTTTGGAGAGAATAAATCCTGAACATTTTTTATTACGTGCTTGTAAATTCACTGTTGAACTTGTTAAAGAAATTTTTGTAAAAAACCAATATAAAGGAACTTTGAATTTAAATATACCGTATATGGAGCAATTAACATTAAATAAACTGAAACTAGTAGATTTAGGTCTTCATCGGTATAAAAATGCCATAAAAGTGATTACGGATACAGATGGTAATCAGGGATATTGGATAGGGGGAGAACCTGAAATAGAAATAGAGCCTAAAAATACAGACATATATTGGATTCATAGAAATAAAGTTACACTTACTCCTTTAGGGTGGGATATGACTGCTTATAATGAGCAAAAAATAATACATAATATTGTTAAAAATCATGTTGACGAGTTTTAACGGCGTGTGATAGAATATGTTTTGTCAACACATGCCGGGGTGGCGGAATTGGCAGACGCAGCAGACTCAAAATCTGCCGGTAGTAATATCGTGTGGGTTCAAGTCCCACCCCCGGCACCAATGGAAAAAAGCCAGATGTAAAATTTCATCTGGCTTTTTATTTATGAATATAATTATATGTTAAATATATTCGGAATCGAGTATACTTTGGGTATGAGTTATTTATTTTGAACATGAATATAATATGATAGAAACGGAGGTTTTAGAGATGGGTTCATTTGCAACATTAGGAATTACCGATAATTTGATAGATATATTAAAAAAACAAGGAGTTATAGTACCAACACCTATTCAAACACAAGCAATTCCGGAGATTTTTAAAGGACGGGATATAATTGGTAAATCACAAACCGGTACAGGGAAAACATTGGCATATTTATTACCGGTTCTACAAAGGATTCATATAGCAAAAACAAACGTAGAGGTGTTAATATTAACACCTACCAGGGAGCTTTCAAAGCAAGTTTTTGATGTATTAAAGCCTTTCGCTGAAATGCAAGGTATAGATGCTGCTGACGTTATTGGTGGGAGAACTATAGAAAATCAAATACAAAAATTAAAGAGAAATCCTCATGTTATTATTGGTACACCGGGACGTTTACTTGATCATGTTCGCCGTCGTACTTTAGATTTGTCACATGTGAAATTTGTAATTCTTGATGAAGCCGATCAAATGTTAGCAGCAGGATTTAGAGAAGATATTGAAACTTTAATCGATGAAACGCCAAAACGCAGGCAATTACTTTTGTTTTCTGCAACCATGTCAGAGGAGGCAATACGCTTAGGACGTAAGTATATGACAAATCCTTACAAAATAGATGTAGCAGAAAAAGAAACTGCATCTACCGTTGAACAAAGAATTTATGAAACAACACGGGAACATAAATTACCTCTTTTAATTCGACACATAAAAGAAATGCAGCCTTTTATGAGTATTGTTTTTTGTAATACAAAAGAAGAAACGCAAAAACTTGCTACACGTTTGGCAGAAGAAGGAGATTTTATTGTAGCAGAGTTGCATGGTGATTTAAGTCAGGGACAAAGAAATCAAATTATAAAAAGATTTGAAAAAATGGAAATACAAGTATTAGTAGCCTCCGATATCGCTGCTCGCGGGTTGGACGTTGACGGAGTTACTCATGTATTTAACTTTGGGATTCCTAATAATATTGAATATTATGTGCATCGAATTGGCAGAACGGGAAGAGCCGGAACTACTGGAATTTCTATTACTTACGCTACACCGGAAGATGGCAATCTTTTACGTAAATTAGAAAAGTCTATACATGAAACAATTACACGTTATGATGAAAAAGGACGTATTCGTAGAGTTCGTGCAGGTAGAACTAAGAAGAAGGTAGTTACACCGGGTATGTATAAACCTACTAAGAAGAAAGAACATAAAGCATTAGGGCATAAAGGAAGTGATATGCGTAAGAAAAAGAAAAAAGAAACAAACTCGAACATCGGACGACATAAAAAAAGATAGAAGGTTGAAATTATGAATAATAGGATGCAATTGCTAAAATTAATAATGCTTTTTTTAGGGGGAATAATGCCTATTCCTGTAGTGGGATATATTTTACATACCCCAAAGACTTTGATAATAGCATTCTTCAGTTTTTTATTTATTGGACTGTTAATGCCTTTCTTTTGGTATTTAGTACAAAAAGAAGAGTATGATGGTTTATCTAAGAAGTTAAAAGCTATAGTGCATATTGTCCTTTGGCTGGGGTTCATGCCTGTTATCAGTGCATATATTTGGTATTATTTGCCATGGATTAGTTTGGGTGGAACATTTTTAACAATTGGTATTGTTTTAGGAATGGCACTACATATTATATTTATTACATGGTTGGTTCATTTAATATCCAGATGGTATCAATGGATTCGTGATACACAATCTCCTTTTATAAAATTATGGAGTAGTTGTTGCTTTCTGATTGGATTTATTCCCGGAATGGCAATTATTAGCTTATTTAGTTTATATATTATGGGAGGAACTCATTTAGATCCGTTGACCGGTGCTTATATTTTAATGGTAAATATGTGGTATGTGTTGTATATAAAAATTTTTATTGCAATGATTACTATAGCAGTATATGTATTTTTTGCTTTAACTGGAACCAAAGGATATAGAGCAATCCGAGTTATTTTTACAGCTTTATTTTGGTTAACTTTCATGTTTATTCCTATGGTTGTTTCTATAAGGATTCCATGGGAGGGGGGCTGGAGAACTTATTTTGATCCATCTTATTTAGCTATGTTCCCTTTTCTTTCTGATTTATGGGTAAATGCTTTATCTTTATGGGGAAGTAAAAAGGTAACTAATTGGATTTTTTCAATAACATAAATTATTGCAGTTTTATTAAGGAATACAGACATGTTATAATACATAAGTCATTATTAGTAGATAACTCTGTGTTTTTTAATCTGCCGGTATCTCACAGAGCCGGACTATAAAAATAAAGTGTTATCTAGGTTTCGACCTGCATCCTTTTAGGAGCGGGAGCGGAGGATATTATGGAAAAAAATGTTGTTTTAAAACCACAAGGATTAATGGATGCCAGACAATTGGTTATTGCGGGGCTCTTAGTGGGAATTACAGTTTTTTTAGGATTATCCGGATATGGATTTATTCCTTTATTTACAATTAATGCCACGATTTTACATGTTCCTACTATTATTGGCGCTATTGTAGCAGGACCTAAAGTTGGATGTATGATTGGGTTCTTTTTTGGGTTATTTTCTTTTATACAGAGCTTTAGATCTCCTGCGATTATGTTACAGTTTGCACAGCAGTATAATGTATTGTATGGGTTTTTAATTTGTATTGTTCCAAGAGTAACTATTGGATTTATTGCTTGGTGGATATATAAGCATATACCGGGACGCATTTTAATTAGAGCAACTGTTACTTCTGTATTAACAACTCTTTTGCATACCGGGTTATTCTTATCCTTTTTTTATATGTTAGTCGGGGCACCGTTTGCTACACATCAAGGAATGTCTTTAGATGCTTTTCGTATGATGTTGGAAGGTGTTGCTGTTACTAATGGTTTACCGGAGGCAGCATTAGCAGGTGTTATCGTAGCCCCTATTGTAATAGCTTTAACACATGCTCATATTATTCAGTAATGCAAAAAGGTCTTTGAATATCTATTCAAAGACCTTTTATGTTTGGGAATCACAGACTATAATTATATCTCAGATACTCCACGAAGCTTATCATCACAAGCATTAATTACATCGTTTACATTTACATTGGCTTTATTACATATGGCACCTAAGGGGGTTTGCATATCTGCAGGCATTTCTAAATGAAAAGATTGAAGAATTCCTAATAATTGGGGATATAAAGTTATAATATCTTCCATAGGGGTTTCCTTAGATATTACTTTTTTATTGTATTTATCGGCGATATATTCATTCATTTCTCCTAGAATTTCAAAGACATCGAGACCATGACTTTGTGCTCCTTGCCAAAGATTTTCTTCATAGGATATGAAACAACCTACACAGGACATTCCGTATTCCATTAAAAATGGGGCCATATCCGGATATACATCGATAATCTGCATAATATTATGCTCAGGACGAACAAAGTCACCTTCTTTTAAATTAAATGCAGGATTATCTATATGCATGGATTGTGCATTGGTAGATGGATTTATATTTCCTAATATGGTATCTCTAAATGAATCAAATCCGATTTGGGCAACAAATTCTTGAAAAGATTGATTCTCCGTATTGTTTATATAATATAAGCAAGCTTCCTCCATAATCTGTAAAGCATCGGCAGGAAATTGAGCGAAAGCAAAGAAGTTTTTGTTCCCTATGTAAATATCCCATCCATCAGACATTCCTATACTATAAACGGTGTGATTAGATTGTATTGTGCAAGTTAAAATACAAGATGGCCATGTACCGAAAGCAGATAGGTCTAAAGTGGGAAGTATTTTTAATAAATTGGCTGAAGTTATTTTTTCAATGGTTGGACGGTCTTTAGCATCAAAAGAAAAAGGACTTTGATAAAGAGTTGCTGTTTCTTTCATTTTTTCTATAAATGATTGGCGCCCATCTTGCATGTCAGGTATAAAATCTACAGATAAAGAAAAGAATAATGTGGGGTTCATTGAGACCTCCTTATAAGTTGATAATTAGTTATCGTGTATATTTTGTTCATTTATTATAACAAATTGAAATAAATCAAAAAAGATGAATATAGAATTTATAAAATGGTTGTAAATACATTTGTTGACCAATTGTTAGAGGGTTTGTATGATAAGTAAAAGATTGATTAAGTAGAAAATGGGACTATAAAAAAGGACTTTATAATGAAGAAAGTTATTGTGTATATCAGTGGTGTTGTTTTCTTTTTATCTATATGCTTAGGGATTGCTGTTTATGTAACACCACCGCCTCCGACTCCACCGGATATTATAAAACCACCACCGATACAGGGCGCTTCAGCGGCCTTATTGTGGACAAATAAAAATAAAATTATTGCAGAAAAAAACGGAGATAGTGCTATTTATCCGGCAAGCACAACAAAGATACTAACTTGTATTATTGCGTTAGAAGAGGGGCATACTTTATTAAAAAAAGAAGCTAATATTAGCTCTTTTTCTATAAAACAAGATGGTACATTATTGGGGATTTCACCTGACAATCCAATAATATTAGAACAATTGTTGTATGGAATGATGCTTGTTTCAGGTAATGATGCGGCTTCTGCCGTAGCAGAAACAGTCGGGGGAGAGTATCATCGATTTATACAAATGATGAATGAAAAAGCGAATATTATAGGTTGTACGAATTCTCACTTTAGCAATGCTAGCGGATTAACAGATCCCACGCACTATTCAACGGCTGTTGATATGACAAAAATTGCTGCTTATGCAATGAATAATCAAATGTTTAGAGACATTGTTTCTAAAAAAATATATAATATGACATATGTAGATGGCACTGTGCAGCTTATAAAGAATAGAAATGAATTTTTAGATAGCAAATATTATGGTGCTAATGGAATAAAAACAGGTATGACAGAAGCGGCAGGAGAATGTTTAGTTGCCTCTGCGGAGCGAAATGGACAGTTGCTTATTATGAGTGTATATAATGATGAGGCACGTTGGCAAGATGTACAAAAATGGCTTAATTATGGTTTTTCTATAATAGAGCAAGAAGAAAAGTATCAAAAAGAATTAGCAGAAGAACCTCGCATTTATAAATGGATTAATCAATTATTAGGTAAGGAATTATATGAAGAAAAAACATCAACGTTATAAAAAGAGAAAGTACTCTGCTTATAAAGTGGCCATTGCTATTGTTTTAACTCTGTTTTTATTGTTGATAGGGAATAAAGCTTATGAGCTTTATGTATTACATCAAGAAATTGTTAATGCAGAACAAATTAAACAACAATTAATAGAAGAAAAAAATATGTTAGAACAGAAAAAAATGGATTTAAATGACCCTAAAGTTATAGAGGATAAAGCACGACATGAATTGGGATTGGTGAAGCCCGGAGAAGTACCTTATGTACCATAAAATATAAATGATTATTTGGAAAATTTAAATGTGTTGTTTGCGAATACCTTTGAATTTGCGTATAATTGATGTAAATATTTTATATTCCTAAAAGGGAGGATTTTCTTTTTTCATGGCGGTAGAAGTTGGAAGTACTTTAGAAGGGCAAATTACAGGTATTGTTAAATTTGGGGCATTTGTAAAATTATCTGAAAATATGGCAGGATTGGTTCATATATCTGAGATTGCAAATGAATATGTAAGTGATATCAATGATTTTCTGAAAGTAGGCGACAAAGTACAGGTTAAAGTTATTTCTATAGATGAGCATGGAAAAGTAGCACTTTCTATTAAGCAGGCAATATCGACAACCGCGCATCATGAAAAAAAGAAATCGATTGGTTTGGTAAGAGAAAGTTTATCAATGGACAAATCTCATTTTTCTAATAAAGAGAGAAATGGATCAAACTTTAGAAGGAATCAACATAGGAATGATAGTGGATCTTTTGAGGATAAACTTAATCGATTTTTAAAAGATAGTGGAGAACGATTGTTAGATTTGAAACGTAATGTGGAGTCTAAACGCGGGGGTCGTGGATCTCGTTGGTCGGATTGATATAGAAGGGGCATCTTGTATGCCCCTTCTTTCTATAGAGTATGTTAATTTTTTATAGTAAGGTGATTTCATGAGAAGAGCAATTATTGATATTGGAACAAATTCAGTTCGATTATTAATCGCTGAAAAACTTGAAAATGGAGAATGGAATATATTAAGTAAGAAACTAAACTCGACTCGATTAGGAGAAGGAATGTCCCAACAGAAAAATTTATCAGCTGCGGCAAAGGAACGTACCTTGCGAGCCGTAGCAGATTTTGTAAATGATGCAAAAGAGGTCGGTATAGATGACTTGTATGCATATGGAACAGCTATTTTTAGAGATTCACCGGATGGGGCTTCTTTTGCAAAAGAAGTTGAAGAAAAAACACAGATACCATTACATATTCTTAGCGGGACAGAAGAAGCTTTTTACAGTTATGTAGGAGCAGCTGGAAGTCCCGGAGCATTAACGGCAGTTGTTGATATTGGCGGCGGATCTACGGAAATTTGTATGGGTTTTGGAAATGATATTGGATTTAGAACCAGCTTACCATTGGGATGTGTACGTTGTACCGGACAGTTTGATATGGTTGGAGCAAGAGGTATAGGGGAGTTAAAAAAACATTGTTTTGAATTATTTTCCCGGGCAGATGAAGTAGCTGCTGTAAAGAGATGGGTATTTGTAGGCGGTACGGCAACTTCTGTAGCATCTATGTTACAAGAAATGGAAGAGTATGATGCGAAGAAGATTCAAGGATTTGAGGTTAATCCGGAAGATGTTACTGATTTGCTGAAAAAATTATTTAATATTTCTTATGAAGAACGTTGTCATTTAAAAGGGCTTCGTCCTGAACGCGCAGATATTATTGTGGCAGGTGTTACAATTTTAGATGCTCTTATGGAGTATTTTGCGGTAGAAAAGGCGATAGTAAGTGATAGAGATTTGCAGGAAGGACTTCTGGAGGCAGATGTAATCTCGCCGGTATGAATACTATGAAAAGAGAAGATTTTATACAAGCTACACTTGATTGTGCACATGTACATAATTTATGGAAAGAAGGAGACCGTATCTTAACAGCTGTTTCAGGCGGACCGGATTCTTTAGGATTACTTCTTTTTTTTATTGAAGTGGCAAAATTGGAAAAATTAACAATCGGTTGTTGTTGTGTCAACCATCATATGCGGGAAGAGGCAGAATCGGAAACAGTATTTGTAAGTGATGTATGTAAAGAACATGGAATCGAATGTTATATTCGACAGGCAGAAGTACCGAAAATTGCGGCACAAACCGGAGAATCGCTTGAAACGGTTGGACGCAATTTGCGTTATAAAGCACTATACGAAATTGTTGACACGAGAGAATATCAATGGATTGCGACCGCACATCATGCAGATGATCAAGCAGAGACGATTCTTTATCATCTGCTTCGGGGGAGCGGAATGTTGGGGCTTACCGGTATACATCCTAAAAGAGAACAGATTATCCGCCCCTTTTTATGGGCTACTAAGTCACAAATTCAAGAATTCGTAGATACTTTCCCTTATAAACCCTGTCATGATATAACTAATGATATGGCAATTACAACAAGAAATCATATTCGATTGGAACTTCTGCCGGAATTAAAAAAATATAATGTCGGTATTGTGAAAACATTGAATCAAACAGCAGAAATTATAAGAGAAGAAGAGCGAATATTGACATTGGAAACGGATAAGTTAGTACAACAATGTGTAAATAAACAGCCCCGAAAAATATTGATGGATATTAAGGCTTTCAACAGAATTCCTCTTGCTTTTAAAAGACGTATTCTTCGACGAGTGATGCAGAGTGTGATTGTTGAAAATCAGCTGAAAGGTAAAACTATCAGTTTTGATGGTATTGAAGTTGTACGTGATTTAATAGAGCATGGAAGTATGGGACAAATAACTTCACATGCAGGAGTTATGGTTTATCTTGCTTGTGGAAAAGCTGAATTTTTTTGTGGGAATACACATGATGGGATAAAGGAAATGGTTTTTGATGATAGTTATGAATTACATATAGAGGAATTTTCAAAACATCCTACAATAATTGGTAAAAATCAATTTATTCTTGATGCAGATAAAGTAGGACATATTGAATTGCGTCAAGGGAGAAATGATGATATATTTTTTCCTAAAGGGATGTCAGGTAGAAAACAACTTTTTAAATGTATGAAAGATTTAAAAATTCCGGCAGAAAAAAGAAAAAATTGGCCTATTATAGCTGATGAAAATTATGTGTATTGGATTGGGTTCTTGCGAGGAAGTAGGTATGGATTGCCCGATCAACAGACCAAAAGGTATCTCGTATTAACTTTGAGGAGCAAGTAAATGGCAACATTGATGAACGACATAAAAAATATTCTTATAACAAAAGATGCATTAGCAGAACGTATTGCTGCATTAGGAAAACAAATAACAAGAGATTATCAAGGTAAGGAAGTTGTACTTGTGGGAATTCTCAAGGGGGCTATGCCTTTTTTATGTGATTTAATGCGTCATATTGATTTACCGCTTGTTATAGATACTATGGTTCTTTCCAGTTATGGAGATTGTACTACATCATCAGGAAAGGTGTGTATTAAGAAAGATTTAGATAAGGATATCAAAGATAAACATGTTATTGTTGTAGAAGATATTATTGATACAGGGATTACCATGGATTTCTTATGCCCGCTTTTAAAAAGTAGAGGAGCACTTTCTGTAGAATTGGCAATTTGCCTCAATAAAAAAGAACGTAGAGAAAAAGATGTTTTTGTAAAATATATAGGATTCGATATTCCGGATGAATTTATTGTTGGATATGGTTGTGATTATGCGGAACATTATAGGAATTTTCCTGCAGTAGCTGTGCTGAAATCAGAAGTATATAATAAAGAATAAATAGTTCAAAATAAAAAGGCATAGTCTGATATGACATGGCCTTTTTAAATTTTTCGATAAAGTTTGATTGAGATATTTCTATATGATAAAATAATGATTAACTTCTATAAGAAAGACCTTGTAAGTATAGAGTAACTTGTTAAAATATTAGAATAGAATAATTTCTTAAATAAGCTTTCTGCTTATACGGCAGAGAAGGAGGAAATGACTTGAGAAAATTTATTAAGAACGTAGCACTCTATGTTCTGGTGATTACTATTGTTATAACGGTGTTTAATACTTTTGTGAATCCGCAAAGCAAACGTTCAGAAATCACTTACAGCAGTTTCGTTACACAGGTTAACAATAAAAATGTAGAATCTGTAATTATGACAGAGGAATCTGTTGTTGGTAAATTAAAAGACGGAACTGAATTTGCGACTTATTTGCCGAATGATACCGGTACATTGCTTAATAAATTGACGGATAATGGTGTATCAGTTACTGTGCGTCCACCGGAACAGCCATCTTGGTGGATGGGATTATTATCATCCGTTCTACCCATACTCATTCTTGTGGGGGTATGGTTCTGGATTATGAATCAAACGCAAGGTGGTGGAGGACGTGTTATGAATTTTGGCAAGTCCAAAGCTAAAATGACGGATGAAGGTCGTGTTAAAGTCACTTTTAAAGATGTGGCAGGTGAGGATGAAGCAAAAGCTGAACTTTCAGAAGTAGTTGATTTCCTTAAAAATCCAAGCCGTTATACTGCACTTGGGGCTAAGATTCCTAAAGGTACATTGTTAGTCGGACCACCCGGGACGGGTAAAACTTTATTAGCTAAAGCGGTAGCAGGAGAAGCTAAGGTTCCGTTTTTCTCCATTTCAGGCTCTGATTTCGTAGAAATGTTTGTCGGAGTAGGTGCTTCTCGTGTGCGTGATTTATTTGTACAGGCAAAGAAAAATGCACCTTGTATCGTATTTATTGACGAAATTGATGCAGTAGGGCGTCAACGTGGTTCCGGACTTGGCGGCGGACATGATGAACGTGAGCAAACTTTGAATCAATTGTTGGTTGAGATGGATGGATTTAGTGCTAATGAAGGAATTATTACTTTAGCAGCAACAAATCGTCCGGATATTCTTGATCCTGCTTTATTACGTCCGGGACGTTTTGATCGTCGGGTAGTGGTAGGACGTCCGGATCTGGCAGGACGTATTGCAATTCTTAAAGTGCATGCTAAAAACAAACCTATAGATCCTGAAGTGGATTTTAATACCATTGCCAAAAAAGTTCCCGGTTTTACCGGTGCAGATCTTGCAAATCTTCTAAATGAAGCTGCTTTATTGGCGGCTCGTGCTAATAGAAAAGTAATTACTATGGTGGATTTAGAAGAAGCAAGTGAAAAAGTGGCATATGGACCGGAACGAAAGAGTCATAAAGTAAGTGAACAAGAAAAGAAACTTACTGCATATCATGAGTCCGGACATGCAATTATGGCAACTGTACTTGAACATGCGGATAATGTACATAAGGTTACTATTATTCCTCGCGGGCAAGCAGGTGGGTATACGATGATGTTGCCTCATGAGGAAGTAAACTTTATTACAAAGTCTCATTTATTGGCACAAATTCGTGTAGCACTTGGTGGTCGCTGTGCAGAAGAAATTATTTTCAATGAAATATCCAGTGGGGCATCAAATGATCTTCAACAGGTAACTAATATTCTGAGAAAAATGATTATGGAATGGGGTATGAGTAACAGATTAGGGCCTATGGTATTTGGGGAACATCAGGAACAGATTTTCTTGGGTAAGCAATTAGGTTCTGAAAGAAATTATGGTGAAGCAGTTGCTACCATGATTGATGAAGAATTCCATAAGTATTTGGATGAAGCATATCAAGATACTATTAGAATTTTGAATGAAAATATCGAAGTTCTTCATGCTATGGCTAAGGCATTAATGGAAGTAGAAACTATAAATAGTGAACAGGTTATGAATTTGTTCAAATATCACTCTATTCATGCACCGGAAAAGGTCGTTGTTGAAAATATGTCGGAAGAAGAATTATTAGAGCAAGAATAAATATAAAAAGCGGATGTATATCCGCTTTTTATAAATAGTAAAGAATAATAAACCCACTGTTTTCTTGACAAGAATTAGAATAAATTATATAATACCCCTTGTGAGATTTATCCGGAAACCACTAGCCCCGGAGGAAGGATAAACTTGCGGTCAGTATTAAAGGAGGATTCATAGAATGAGAACCACATTTATGGCCAATTCAGGTAACATTACCCGAAAATGGTATATCGTTGATGCTGAAGGTAAGACGCTTGGCCGTCTGGCTGCAGGAGTTGCAGAAATCCTTCGGGGAAAGAATAAAGTAACATTTACACCACATGTTGATACCGGTGATTATGTAGTGATTATCAATGCAGATAAGATTGTTCTTACAGGAAATAAAGAGCAGACTAAAGTATATTTCCACTATACCGGTTATCCAGGTGGAGATAGATATATGAAGGCTGGTGATGCACTTAAGCAGAAGCCGGTTTGGATGGTAGAACGTGCCATTCGTGGAATGCTTCCGAAAAATAAGCTTGGTGAACAAATGTATCGTAAGCTTAAAGTGTATGCAGGTGCAGAACATCCGCATGCTGCACAGCAACCGGAAGAAATTAAGTTTGATATTCGCTAATAGCTGATACCAGAAGGGAAGGAATAATAAGATGGCAGAAGCAACATACTACGGCACAGGCCGCAGAAAAACATCCGTAGCCAGAGTCCGTCTGGTACCGGGACAAGGCAAGGTTATAGTTAATGGTCGTGAACTTAAGGATTACTTTGCACTTAAGACCATGGAATTAATCATCAAACAGCCATTGGAATTGACTGGAACAACCAATGCATATGATGTTCTTGCTAATGTTCAAGGTGGTGGTAGCACAGGACAAGCCGGTGCTATTCGTCATGGCATTAGTCGCGCACTTCTTGAAGTGGATGGAGACTATAGAAAAGTTCTTAAGAGTGCAGGGCTTCTTACTCGTGACCCACGTATGGTTGAACGTAAGAAAGCTGGTCTTAAGAAAGCTAGAAAAGCAAGCCAGTTCTCCAAGCGTTAATATTATATTTAGAAGTAAAAGCATACATGAATATTCATGTATGCTTTTTATATCGTTTAAGTATATACAATAAATTGCACAAAAACATAAAGAGTGAAGTTTTTAAAAGTTTGATGTATAATTAAAGAGACTCTTATAAAGGAGGTGTGTTATGAAAGTCGTGTTGGCAACACATAACCAAGGCAAAATACGCGAATTCCAAAAAATTCTTTCAGAAATCGGATGGGATATAATTTCGGTATCAGAGTTAGGTGATATACAAGAGCCCGAAGAAACCGGAAGAACTTTTGAAGAAAATGCATTACAAAAAGCTCGTTATTATGCAAATATCACACAGTTTCCCGTATTAGCAGATGATTCGGGAATTATCGCCGATATATTGCAAAATAAACCCGGTATTTATTCAGCACGATATGCAGGAAAACATGGTGATGATAAAGCAAATAATGAAAAGCTGATAAAAGACTTATCCACCTTTCATGGAGAAGATAGGCGTGGTCATTATGTGTGTGTAATTGCATTGGTTTGGCCTAATGGAAAAGAGTTAACTGTAAGAGGAACTTGTGAAGGTATTATACGTGATTTTTATCAAGGAACTAATGGTTTCGGCTATGATCCCTTGTTTTACATTCCTTCTTTAGAAAAAACAATGGCAGAATTATCTATAGAAGAAAAGAATAAAATTAGTCACCGGGGACATGCATTACAATTATTGTTAAATAAATTAAAAACAATGGTATTTGATTAGAGTTTACTCATCGTCTATAATTAAAATTTAGGAAAGTTATAGCGTGAGGAAGAATAAGAATGAAAATACGTAAACTGAAACTACATGGTTTTAATAACCTGACTAAAACTTTAAGCTTCAATATATATGATATTTGTTATGCAAGGGAAGAAGAGGAACGTAAAAAGTATTTACAATATATTGATGAGAAGTATAGTGCAGAAGGTTTAACTCAAATATTACAAAAAGTGGCGGATATGATTGGAGCCAAAATTCTTAATGTGGCACAGCAAGATTATGAGCCTCAAGGTGCGAGTGTAACTATACTTATTGCAGAAGAACAAATACAAAATGAACGGCAGGATGTCGTAGCTCATATGGATAAGAGCCATATTACGGTGCATACCTATCCTGAAATGCATCCACAAGATGGGATTTGTACTTTTAGAGCAGATATTGATGTGTCTACATGTGGAGAAATTTCTCCTTTAAAAGCATTGAATTTTTTATTACAGTGCTTTGAAGCGGAGATTGTTATTTTAGACTATAGGGTACGTGGATTTACTCGAGATGTAAATGGTAAAAAAATATTTATTGATCATCGTATAAACTCTATTCAGAATTATATTGATCCGGTTATTCGGAATAAATATAATATGATAGATGTAAACGTATATCAAGAAAATATTTTTCACACCAAGATGGTTATAAAAGAAGAAGTATCTGATTTAGCCAAATATTTATTTGGAGGAATCAATAAACAAATTATGACTCGTGAACAAAAGAAAATAAGACATCTTCTTAGACAAGAAATTTATGAGATATTTAATGGTAGAAATTTACCGGCTATTAAAGATTAGTTTATGGTACTGCAGGAGGAGACATAATGAATACCGAACAACTTAAAAAGGAAGCAATGAAACTTAGAGAAAGTAAACATCAGATAATTAAAACGGTTTTAAATGCAGATATGAAAGATAGTCATGATCTTGCGACTGTGTATACACCGGGGGTTTCTGCACCTTGTTTAGCCATTAAAGAAGATGAAGATTTATCTTTGACATTAACTTGGCGTGGTAATGTTGTTGCAGTTATTTCAGATGGGACACGTGTTCTTGGATTAGGAGACATAGGTCCTGCAGCATCTATTCCTGTTATGGAAGGAAAGTCTGCTTTATACAAGAGATTCGGCAATATTGATGCGATTCCGATTGTTATCGATACTAAAGATAAAGATGAATTTATTCGGACTGTACAACTTTTAGAAAAGTCTTTTGCAGGTATTAATTTAGAAGATATTTCATCTCCCAAGTGTTATGATATTGAAGATGAATTGAAGAAAACAATGAATATTCCGGTATTCCATGATGATCAGCATGGAACTGCTATTGCTGCATTAGCTGCACTTTTAGGAGCACTTAAAGTGGCAGAAAAGAAATTGGAAGATGTAAAAATTGTTGTAAATGGAGCCGGTGCGGCAGGTACAGCTATTGCACGTCTTATTCTTGAAGCAGGAGCTAATCCGAAAAATATGACTGTACTTAACTCAAAGGGGATTTTATATGATAATGGAAAACGAGATCGTGTACAGTGTGAACTTTTAACTAAGGTGAATCCGGATAATAAACAAGGGACTTTAGAAGATGCTATTTGTGGAGCTGATGTTTTAATCGGATGTTCTGCGCCGGGTGTTTTCAATTGCGAGGCACTAAGAACTATGGCAGATAAGAGTATTGTATTTGCGATGGCAAACCCCGTTCCTGAAATTATGTATGATGAAGCTAAGGACAAAGGCGTATTTATTTATGGATCAGGAAGAAGTGATATGCCAAATCAGGTAAATAACTCTTCTGTATTCCCCGGACTTTTCCGTGGAGCTTTGGATGTACGTGCTAGACAAATTAATGAAGAAATGAAGTTGGCAGCAGCTTATGCATTGGCTGATTTTGCAACATCTGAAAATAGTGACCCAAATCACATTGTGGTTGATGTATTTGACCCACGAGTACCGATGGCGGTAGCAAAGGCAGTTGCGAAAGCTGCTATTGAAAGTGGAGTAGCTAGGACTACAGAGTTGCCTGAACAATATAAATAAACGGGAAAAACTGCATTTATCGATAAGAGATAAATGCAGTTTTTTACTATTTGCCCCCTTTTCATAAATGATTTATTATAGAAAATAAATATTAAAAATAGATGATGAAGTCGAAAAATTTGGGGATGTATGAATGGTAGACAGAAATGTGAATATATCAAATACAGTTAAAATAGATACAATTGATACGGGTGCAAGGCAAATTATGTATACATTGGAATATCACGGTTATCCAACGTATATTGTAGGAGGGTGCGTACGTGATTTGCTTCTGGGGAAAACACCTCATGACTGGGATATTACTACGAAAGCAAAACCACAGGAAGTAGCAGATATTGCTATTAAGTCTGGATGGAAAGTGATTCAGAACGTAGGAAATAGTTTTGGTGTAATGATTGTTAGTCTTGCGGGGCAATCTTATGAAGTGGCTACATTTAGAAGTGAGTGTTATGGTGAAGATAGTCATAGACCATCTCAAGTTGCATATTCAGAAAAGTTAGAAGATGATGTAAGTCGAAGAGACTTTACAGTTAATGCAATGGCAATAGACAAAGATGGTACTTTATATGATTTTTTTAATGGAAAAGAAGATTTAAAAAATAAAACACTTCGTACAGTAGGTTCTGCTATATCACGGTTTAATGAAGATGCTTTACGATTATTTCGTGCTTGCCGATTCTTGGCACAACTGGGTTTTACCGCAGATCAATCTTTAATAGCTGGGATTTCAAGTGCTTTATGCCGTGTATCAGGATTATCTTTAGAACGAGTTCGAATAGAAGTCAATAAGATACTAGTTGCTCCTTATGCATCGCGTGGACTTGATTTATTAGTGAGAAGTGGTTTAGGAAATAACTCTTGTAGAGTGAAAGAGAATGGAAAATACATAAAGATACCTATTTTGCCTGAATTGTCGCATTTAGTAGAACTTCCGCAAATGAAGCAATTTCATAAGTATGATGTTTGGAATCATACGTTAGTTGCCGTAGATGCGGCACCACGAAATTTAATTACACGGTGGGCAACTTTGCTTCATGATGTGGGGAAAGGTTTGCCTGGTATACGTGAAATTAATGGAAATCGTATTACAGATCATGGTCATGATTTAAAAGGTTCTTGTATAGCAAAAGAAATACTTACCAGATGGCGTATGCCTAAACAGTTGATTCATCATGTAACTTGGATTGTAAAAGAACATATGAGATTTCATTATTTTGCACATCACAAAGAGGCTAATGTAAAGAAATGGATACGTCAGATGGCACAAAATAAACTCTTTTTTTCATCGAAAGAAATGATAGAAGCTATTAGAGAGCTAACTGATGTATGTAAGGCAGATATTGTTGGATGTGGATATGATACGATAGATCTTATTGGACATGAACAGTTTGGGCAATATATGATAAGTTTAGCTAAAAGAATGCCAATTACAACCAGAGAACTTCATTATGGAGCGGATGTGCCTCAAATATTATCTCCTTACGTAGCAGAAGGGATGCAACGCATTCTTCAGAGGGTACAAAACGGACAATTGAAAAATGAAGAAGTATTTATAAAAGAAGCTGCAATAAGATTTAGGAGGAGAAAAGAGCATGCGTAAACCTATATCGAATCAATTGTTAATGAAATATAGGCAACGTGCTGGTAGGATAATTCGTTCTCGTGTATTTTCACTTATGGGAATATTTTTTATTTTAGGAATAGGATTAGCCTTTCGTTTAATTTATGTACAAGCTTTTCAACATAATAGGTATTTGAACATGGGGAAAGCACAAACGGAAGATACCCAAAAATTATATTCACCAAGAGGAACTATTTACGATAGGAATGGAAAGAAATTAGCATTTTCTGTACAAGTAAAGTCATTTTATGCAGATCCAAAAATGATGGAAATTTCTGCCAAGGAAGCAGCTAGTTTATTTGCTCCTATACTACATGTACCTGAATTGGAGTTAGAAAATAAATTGACAAGTGATACTCATTTTGTGTGGCTTGCGCGTCTTATGGATCCCGAAGTTTCTGATGCAGTACAACAAGTGATAAAAGAAAAGCAATTAAAAGGTTTTGCATTTGTAGATGAAAACAAACGATACTATCCGAATGATTCTTTGCTTGCTAATGTTTTAGGTTTTGTCGGAATTGATGATAAGGGTTTGGATGGATTGGAAATGTCTCTTGATGAGCTGATTCGTGGTGGGGTAAACTTACAGGTTCTTACTACAGATAGCAGAGGTATTCCTATTTTGCACTCTGCATCAGCACCTTATTTGGCTGAAAGAGAAAAATCGGTATATTTAACTATTGATGAAAATATACAATTTTTTGCAGAACGTGCACTAGATAGAGCTATGGCAAAAACACATGCTAACGGAGGGATTATTATTGTTATGGATCCACAAACCGGAGCCATATTCGCAATGGCTAATCGACCCACCTACGATTTGAATCATTTCTCTAATGCAACAGAAGCTCAATTTAGAAATAAAGCAGTGGTTGATATTTATGAGCCGGGATCTACTTTTAAACCAATTATTGCGGCAGCTGCTTTGGCTGCAGGTACTTATGATACGGAACGCATATGGCATGACCCCGGTGAAGTATGGGCATCCGGACATGCTATTCGTAATTGGGATGATGAAGCGTATGGCGATATTAAATTAGTTGATATATTAAAGTTTTCTATTAATACCGGATTTGCACATATTGGATTGCTTACCGGTGGAGAAACATTGACTGATTATGCGAAAAAGTTTGGATTTGGGAAACCGACCGGTATTGAATTGCCCGGTGAAGGGGCAGGAATTTTATTTAATCCTAAAGATATGGTACCTATTGATGTGGCTACTATGTCAATTGGACAAGGAATTGCAGTTACTCCTTTACAAATGGTACAAGCATATAGTGCATTGGCTAATGGTGGAAAAATGGTACAACCGCATTTGATTGCTTCTATAAAAAATCCGGATGGATCAGACTATTCCGTAACAAAAACCAAAGTGGTCGCAAATCCGATTGATAAAAAAGTAGCGGATGCAGTTAAGGACATGATGGAAAAAGAAGTATCTGAAGGCGGTGGAATTAATGCTCGTGTACCTGGGTATCATATGGGAGGAAAGACAGGAACGGCACAAAAGTTAGATACTGTTAATGGCGGATATCTTGAGAATCAATATATTGCTTCCTTTTGTGGGTTTGGACCGACAGAAGATCCTAAAGCGATTTGTCTTGTTGTTTTAGATAATCCACGTGGAGTTTATTATGGTGGACAAGTAGCAGCTCCCGTATTTGCAGAAGCTATGAGTCAAATTATGAGATACTTAGGAATACCGACTTATGATGAGAAAAATGTTCATGCAAGTCCTATACAAATAACCAAACCGTCATCGATGGAATTGCCGTCTGCTAATGATAAGATGGTTATATTACCTGATTTTACAGGTTGGTCCATTCGTGATACGGCAGATTGGCTAAATAAAGCAGGATTAGGGTTTAAACCGTCAGGTTCGGGCTTTGCATCTTCACAGTATCCAATGGGAGGTAGTACACTAGAACGAGGCGATATTGTTGAAGTTTTATTTACACAGTAGTTTTTAATACTATGTAAAATAACTATGAATATTAAAAAATTATTAAAATCAGATGAACAATGTAAATGGGAGGATTCTAATGTTAACAGATATTGAAATTGCACGCCGTACGAAATTGGAACCTATTAAAAATATTGCAGAACAACTGGGGATTGGATCAGAAGATTTAGAATCATATGGGCATTATAAAGCTAAGGTATCTTTAAAACTTACACAGAAAGTAAAAGAAAAAACTAAAGGGAAGCTAATCCTTGTTACCGCTATTTCTCCAACTCCTGCCGGTGAGGGGAAAACGACTACCACGGTAGGCTTAGGACAGGCTTTATCTCAATTAAACAAGAAAGTTATGATTTGTTTGCGTGAACCCTCTTTAGGTCCTTGTATGGGGATTAAAGGCGGTGCTGCAGGTGGCGGCTACTCACAGGTTGTCCCTATGGAGGATATAAATCTACACTTTACAGGTGATTTTCATGCAATTACCAGTGCACATAATTTATTGGCTGCTATGGTAGATAATCATATTCAGCAGGGGAATCGTTTACATATCGATCCACGTAAAGTAGTGTGGAATCATGTTATGGATATGAATGATCGTACTTTACGTCATATCGTAGTAGGGTTAGGTGGGAAAGCTAATGGAATTCCACGTGAAAGTAGTTTTGATATAACGGTTGCTTCAGAAATTATGGCTATTTTTTGTTTGGCAACAAGTATTTCCGACTTAAAAGAACGGTTAGGACGTATTATTGTAGCATATACTTTTGATGGGAAAGCGGTAACCGCAGCCGATATTCATGCACAAGGAGCAATGACTGCTTTGTTGAAAGATGCTATTAAACCTAATTTAGTCCAAACATTAGAACATGTACCTGCTTTTATACATGGGGGACCATTTGCTAATATTGCACATGGATGTAATAGTGTACTTGCAACTACTACAGCACTTCACTTATCTGATTATGTAGTAACAGAAGCCGGATTTGGCGCTGACTTAGGGGCAGAAAAGTTTTTGGACTTAAAGTGTAGATTTGCTGATTTACATCCTTCTGCTGTAGTATTAGTTGCTACTATTCGTGCACTTAAGATGAATGGCGGAAAAGGAAAACAGGAACTTACTGATTCTGATCCGGAAGCGGTAAGAAAAGGATTGCCGAATCTAGAACGTCATATTTCAAATTTGAAAAAGTTCGGATTACCGATTGTTGTTGCATTAAATTTATTTCCAACGGATACTTTGGAAGAGAAACAAGTAGTTTATGATGCATGTGCTCGTGCAGGGGTAGATGTTGCGGATTCTGATGTATTTATGCAAGGTGGCAAAGGCGGATTAACACTTGCTTCTAAGGTTATACACGCTACAGAACAAGCGAACACATATGCACCTTTATATGATTTAGAGTTACCCATTAAAGAAAAAATTGAAATTATAGCTAAAAAAATATATAGAGCTGCAGGGGTTCAGTATGACATGGCTGCTGAAAAAGCCTTGGCGGAAATTAAGGCACTTGGATTTGAAAAGTTCCCGGTTTGCATAGCTAAAACCCCGGTTTCTTTTAGTGATGATCCTACACAATTAGGTGCACCTAGTGGATTTACACTTCATGTAAGAGATATGAGAATATCAGCAGGGGCAGGATTTATTGTGGTATTAACCGGTAAAGTTATGACTATGCCTGGACTTCCTAAATTACCGGCAGCAGAACGTATCGATGTTGATGAAGAGGGAAATATTACGGGGTTATTTTAAAATGAAGATTTTAGACGGAAAAGTAGTTGCGCATCATTGGAAAAAAAAGTTGCAGCAACAATTATTACAATGGAAAGATAAAGGGATAACTCCTACTTTGGCAATTATTTTAGCCGGAGAGGATAAGCCCTCTGTAATGTATACACACTTTATGAAGAAAGTGGCTATAGAGTATGGGTTTAATCTTAATGTGTATAAAGAAGAAAATATTACAGAAAAGCAACTCATTACTCTTATTCATACGTTGAATGAAACAAAAGAAATTACAGGAATTTTGATGATGATGCCATTACCGAAGTCTATTGATGCACAAAAGGTTATACAACATATTAATCCTGATAAGGATATTGACGGATTAACTACTGTTAATTTAGGAAGGTTACTTAATAAAGAAGTGGGGCATATTCCTTGCACTCCTCGAGCTGTAATGGCCATATTATCTTTCTATGATATAGAACTAACAGGTAAAAATGTGGTTGTTTTAGGGCGTAGTACAGTAGTGGGTAAACCTATTTCTATCCTTTTAGAAGAAAAAAATGCAACGGTAACAGTTTGTCATTCTCATACGAAAAATCTTCCGGAAATTACATGTCAAGCAGATATTTTAGTATCAGCTATCGGGAAACCTCATTTAGTAAATCGAGATATGGTAAAGCCCGGTGCTATAGTTATTGATGTAGGAATTAACCAATTAAGAGGGAAAACGGTAGGCGATGTTGATTTTGAGGATGTCTCTTCCGTTGTAAGTGCGATTACACCGGTGCCGGGAGGTGTTGGCTCTGTTACTACTACTATGGTTGTGGATGGCATTGTAAAAGCAATAGCTATGCAAACTACTTAGTAGAGAGTGAAGGGGCAATCAATACAGGAGGATGTAGATATGGTTATTGAAGCAGCCAATGCAGTAGGACAAACAGTAACGGATCAAGTATCGTTAACTGAAAAGTTTTTAAATAATTTTAGAACTTTTGCAGAAACGCGTGGAATTGATATTGCTGAAGCCATTATTGTTTTTATTATTGGTTATATAATTTGTAGAGAAATTAAGAAATGGGTTAAACATCTTTTAGGAAAAAGCAATATAGATCCAACGGCTATAGGATTTATTACAGAAATGATTTATTTTATTTCTTTAGTAATAGTGCTTGTTATTTCACTAGGGGTTGCAGGCTTATCTACGTCTTCTTTAGTGGCAGCATTGGGAGGTATGGGAATTGCTATTGGGTTGGCACTACAAGACAATTTTAGCAATGTAGCATCAGGTATATTTATTTTGTTATTTAGGCCTTTTAATGTCGGAGATTATATATCTGCCGTAAATATTGAAGGTACAGTTGTAGAAATCTCTATTATGTATACAAGGTTACAAACATTAGGAAATCAGATGATAGTAATTCCTAATAAGACAATAACCGGTAACATTATAAAAAATTACTCTCATTTTAATTTAAGAAATTTAGAACTGACAGTTGATGTAAGTTATGATACGCCTTTACCACAATGTTTAGAACTATTAAAGAAAGTATTAGCTGAAAATCCATATGTACAAAATAAAGAGAACGTTACGTTGCATATATCTGAAATGGCAGATTATTCAATTCGCATTTATACTCGGTGCGAAGTAAATACCTCAGAGTATTTTGCGGCACGTACCGATATATTTATTAAAATTAAAGAGGCATTTGATAGAGTTGGTATTGAAATGCCTTATCCACAAGTTGTGGTTCATCATACAAAAGAATAATATAATGAGAAAGGAACTCGTACAAAAATAGGTACGAGTTCCTTTTTTATAAAATTAATGATTAAAAATATATCAAATATTACATAAATGATATAATAACTGTATAATCTTAGATATAAGTGAGGGCTATGTATGACGAATCGAATTAAGAAAGAAGGGAAATGGGCACTTTTACCTTTCCTTATTTTCATCCTAATTTATTTGGGAGCAGGTATTTATTTCCAATTACAGGGCGTAGAGATGGCATTTTATCAATTTCCGTCTGTAACGGCTATGTTTGTTGCTGTTTTGGCAACGTTTTGTTTGGGGAAAGAATCCATAACTGAAAAGTTTAAAATTTTTGCACGAGGAGCCGGTAATGAAAATGTACTTACTATGCTTATAATTTATATTTTGGCAGGGGCATTTTCTATGGTTGTTGCTGCTATGGGCGGTCGCGACTCTGTTGTAAATCTAGGGATAAGTCTTGTTCCGGTAGAATATTTAGTGGTAGGAATTTTTATTATTTCTGCTTTTATGGGGACGGCAACAGGTACATCCATGGGAACCATTGCGTCTATTGTACCTATTGCAGCAGGGATTGCTGTTAAAAGTGGGGTCTCGGAAGCTTTTATGGTAGCAGCTTGTGTAGGTGGGGCGATGTTTGGAGATAACTTATCTATGATTTCAGACACGACTATAGCGGCAACTAAAACACAAGGGTGTGAACTGAGAGATAAGTTTAAAGTGAATTTTAAAATTGCATTACCGGCAGCTATTATTACTATATTATTGCTATTCTTTTTCGGTCAGCCGGAAGCTACTGTAACTATAGGAAATTTAGATTATAATTTAATAACAATTATTCCATATATTGCCGTTTTTGGACTAGCACTTTTAGGAGTCAATGTATTTCTGGTACTTGTTTCAGGAATTGCTTTGGCAGGGGCTATCGGAATTATAGGATTTGATATGACTATCATTTCTTTTGCACAGAATATTTGGGATGGATTTACAGCAATGAATGAAGCTTTCTTTTTAGCACTTTTCTGTGGCGGAATTTCTGAAATGATTGCTTATTATGGCGGTATTCAATGGTTGATTACGAAATTAAATCATATGATAAAAGGAACTAAATCTGCTCAGTTATGTATTGCCTTTTTAGTTTCCTTAGTAGACTGTGCAACAGCTAATAATACCGTAGCAATTATTATTAGCGGGGGAGTTGTGAAAGATATCAGCAATGCTTATGATATAGATTCTAGAGTAACAGCATCTTTACTTGATGTATTTTCTTGTGTTTTACAAGGGATTATTCCTTATGGTGCACAACTTTTGACCGCATCGGCATTAGCAACAAAAAATGGAATATTATTGAGCTCTATCGAAATTATCCCTTATATGTGGTATTGTTGGTTATTAGGAATATTTGGTATACTTTCTATTTTTATACCTTTTGCTAAATTACCGATTAAAAAGAATTAAGATAGAAAAGAAGAGTGAGGAAGTCTTAATTTTATTCTTGACAGTTAGTTGATTTCATAGTATTCTTTTATAAGTCAGCTAACATATGGAGCGGTACTCAAGAGGCTGAAGAGGACGGTTTGCTAAATCGTTAGACGGGCTTATACCCGTGCAAGGGTTCGAATCCCTTTCGCTCCGCCAAATAAAAAAACACCGATTATCGGTGTTTTTTTATTTGCATTAATTCGTAGATTTGTTAGTAAATCCATATAGAGTCCAACCGAACATGGTAAGCAAAGAGCCATATGTCATTGCTTCTAACCCTGAACTGTAACAAGCATAGAAACAATAAATAGAAGCAATGAAGCCAATCATGTTAGCTGTTCGAGTTTCTGCGTAATTACGGTTAGCCTGTTCCATGATGGTAGGAATGGTAGGAAGAGAAGCTAAGGCTAAAAAGAAAGGAACCAGGTTTGTTACTACAGTAAGATTTAAAAGTAACATAAACTGTTCACTTAATTTAGGAGACATAGTCATAAGTCCAAGCAATGTTTGAATTATAGTAACGGCAATAATACCTTTTACCGGAACATCTTTTGTGTTGGTTTCACCTAATAGTTTAGGGAAGTACCCGTTTATAGCAGAATCTTTATTTACATTTCCCATAGTAAATTGCCATCCGATAAGGGATCCTAAACAAGCAATAATAAACATGGCATTTACAATTTGACCAATCATAGGGTTAAGCATTTTGGTAAAAACCAGTCCGAAAGGGGCTGTACTTGCTGCTAATTCTGCGTTGGGGACAATACCAAAAATTAAATTAGTAGAAAGAATATATATAATGGCAGCAAGTGTAGTTCCACCTAATACCGCTAAAGGAACATTTTTCTCGGGATTTTCTACAGCATCTACATTAGCACAAGCGGACTCCATACCTAATAAACCCCAAATGGTAACTGCAATAGATTGTGTAATGGCAGAACCGGTAGATAGATCATTTACATTCCAGTTTTCTACATATAATGGGAATGAAAAATAGAATCTACCAATAAGAAGTAAGGATGCAATAGGAATTAAAATACCCCATACGGCATTTCCTGCGATAATTCCGGTAAGTTTAGCTCCTCCTAAGCTTCCTAAATCTGCAAGCCATAAAATGGCGATGGTTGCACAAGCCATCATAAGTGGTGTTAATTGAATGTGTAGAAATTCTGCTGCATATCCAACAACGGAAAGAGAAATAGCTACATCAGATATTAAAATAGAAAAGCTATAAGTAAAGTTAGTAAGAAAACCTCCTGCTTTTCCAAAGGTATACTCTGCATATCCTCCGAGTCCTCCTGATTTCTTACTGTACATACTGCATTTTGCAAATGCATAAGCTAAGGCAACGGCACCTATGGTTGAAATAATCCATGCAAAAATAGAAATAGAGCCTACTTTAGCTAGTTCTGCAGGAAGCATAATAATGCCTGCTCCTATCATATTTACTGCAGTAATCATCGTAAGTTGAAGTACGCTCATTTTGGTTTCATTCATGATAACCTCCATGTAATATATGTTATAAAATAACATAGAAATAAATGATACCGATATTGATGTCACGGCGACATACCGATCTTAACTACCACGGCGGCAGAAGCATCATTTAGTCCTTGTACATGAGGCATTAAATGATCTTATTAAGTTGTGGAAATGTAGAATTTCCGATTTTTGTTAGGAACAAAAACTAAATATAGTATAAATTTTGAGTGTTTACCTGTCAATAAGTAGTATTATATGATAATTATGAAAATAAAAACAGGAATCTATAATTGTTATAGTTCCTGTTTACTGTTACATTATAATAAATCTTTTATCAACTCTTCCTTGGAGACCGGACTTAAATAAGAAGGCGCGATATCAAATATAGTTTTACAACCTGTAACCCCTTCTTTGTTGAGTTTCATAAGTGCTCGTGCATAAGCGATAGCTACATGAGCGGTGAATTCCGGATTGGAATCAAGAGTTAATTGTAACTCCATAATTTGATGATGTTGCTTGTTGATTCCAGTTGTGCCGGTACGGAAAACAAATCCTCCATGAGCTAAGCCTTGATGGTTTTTATTAAATTCTTCTTGAGAAATAAAATGTACAGTTGTTTCGTATTCATCAAAGTAATTGGGCATATTCTTTATTTGTTTTTCAATTTGTGCTGCATCTGCATTTTCTTTCAGGACAACAAAACATTCTCTGGTATGTTTTTCGCGAGTGGTAAGTACTGGAGATTCGCCATTTCTTACTGATTCTAAAGCCTTTTGTATTGGACAGGTATATTGTTTTGCATCTTTTACGCCCGGAATCCGTCTAATAGCATCTGAGTGTCCCTGCGATACACCTTTCCCCCAAAATGTATAATCATTCCCTTTAGGAAGGAATACATTTCCTAGAAGTCTAAAGAGAGAAAATACACCCGGATCCCAGCCGATAGAAATGATAGCGAGATGATGATTCTCTTTTGCAATTTTATCAACTGTAGTTAAGTGCATAGGGATATTTTTATGTGTATCAAAAGTATCAATTACATTAAAATGTTCGGCATATGTTGGTGTTTGAAACGGAAGATCAGTAGCAGAACCGCCTGCCAGAACCAGGACATCTATTTTATCTTTCCATTCCAGAACAGTCGATGCACTAACTACAGGAATGGTAGGGGTTAGTAATTGGATTGAATTAGGATTTCTTCTCGTAAAAACAGCAACAAGTTTCATATCTTTATTATTAGCAATTGCAGTTTCTATACCACGTCCTAAATTTCCGTATCCCATGATTCCTATTCGGATGGTCATAAATTCCTCCTAAAACTAAATTATATTTCTTATTGTTTAATGAGAGTATACAACTAATATAAAAAGACGTCTACCATAGGGTTATACTATAATTATGATAATCATAAAATTTGTTTTAGGAGGAAGTACATATGGAGGACTTACGTTTAGAAAAAAGAATAGAAGAAAAGGTAAAACAAATGCTTAAAGATCCATTAACAATAAAAGAACTGACACAATTGAGGAATCAGGGGTGTTCTGAAATGTATATTCAGCATTGGTTAAGAGAAATGGCAAAAATTACTCTTAAATAAGGAGTTATAAAAATATTTAGTAGCTCTTATTATTGGTTCTTTAATAAATGAATGTTAAAATAGAGTAGAAATCAAAACGACTTATTTGGGTGCCGGTTCGATACGTTATACAGGTTATCGGTAGAAGGGATGTTCTTATGGCAGTAGAAGTAAGATTGATGCGTGAATCAGATATTGACCAGACTTGGCCACTTATGCGTGATTTAGCTATTTTTGAGGATTATATTGATAGTTTTGCAATTACGCCGGAAATAGTTAGAGAGCGAGGAATAAAAAAAGATCCGCCGGATTTCTACTGTTTAGTAGCAGATGTGGATGGAAAGATTGCCGGTATGCTGGTTTATTATTTTATGAAATACACTGCACAAAATAAGCCATCTATATTTATGAAAGAGTTATATGTAGAGGAAGAGTATCGTAATCAAAAGATAGGAGAACAACTAATGAAGAAGTTGTATTCTATTGCAAAAGAAAATGGTTGTGGTCTCATCAAATGGACTGTAGCAGATTGGAATCATGACGGACAACGTTTTTATAAACGTTTAGGGGCAGAAGAAGATAGAGTCTGGTTAAATTACTCTTGGAGCATTAAGTAAAAGAAAAGGAGTGTTTGCTAAGCAAGCACTCTTTTTTGTATGAAATAAATTATGGAAAAATATATACAACCATATATAAGGATAAAAAGAAGTATTAAAAGATATAAGATATATGGTGGAAAATAAAGAAAGAAGAAAAAACGGGAATAAAAAAGAGAGAAGTGAGATAAAGGAGAAGGGAGAAAGAGAGAAAAATAAAAGAGAAAGAGGATAAAAATAGAGTTGACGTAAGAAATAGGGATATGATAGGATAGGATACGTCGCCAAAAGGGCGAATAAGTAGAGAAAAAACTTCTGTTTTACTTAAAAAGTTACTTGACAAAAGAAAATTTGTAAGGTAACATAATGAAGTCGCTTACGGGCGATTGGTTCTTTGAAAACTGAACAGTATGACAAACAAAAGCCGATGTGCGGATTGGAAACAATCCCGCAATAATTTGAGAAAAAAAGGCAAGAAAATAATCGAGCCAAACAAACAATCTATCATGGAGAGTTTGATCCTGGCTCAGGACGAACGCTGGCGGCGTGCTTAACACATGCAAGTCGAACGGAAAGAGATGAAAGAGCTTGCTCTTTTATTAATTTCAGTGGCAAACGGGTGAGTAACACGTAAACAACCTGCCTTAAGGATGGGGATAACAGACGGAAACGACTGCTAATACCGAATACGTTCTAAGCATCGCATGATGCATAGAAGAAAGGGTGGCCTCTACAAGAAAGCTATCGCCTTAAGAGGGGTTTGCGACTGATTAGGTAGTTGGTGAGGTAACGGCTCACCAAGCCGACGATCAGTAGCCGGTCTGAGAGGATGAACGGCCACACTGGAACTGAGACACGGTCCAGACTCCTACGGGAGGCAGCAGTGGGGAATCTTCCGCAATGGACGAAAGTCTGACGGAGCAACGCCGCGTGAACGAAGAAGGTCTTCGGATTGTAAAGTTCTGTGATTCGGGACGAAAGGGTTTGTGGTGAATAATCATAGACATTGACGGTACCGAAAAAGCAAGCCACGGCTAACTACGTGCCAGCAGCCGCGGTAATACGTAGGTGGCAAGCGTTGTCCGGAATTATTGGGCGTAAAGCGCGCGCAGGCGGTTTCTTAAGTCCATCTTAAAAGCGTGGGGCTCAACCCCATGAGGGGATGGAAACTGGGAAGCTGGAGTATCGGAGAGGAAAGTGGAATTCCTAGTGTAGCGGTGAAATGCGTAGAGATTAGGAAGAACACCGGTGGCGAAGGCGACTTTCTAGACGAAAACTGACGCTGAGGCGCGAAAGCGTGGGGAGCAAACAGGATTAGATACCCTGGTAGTCCACGCCGTAAACGATGGATACTAGGTGTAGGAGGTATCGACCCCTCCTGTGCCGGAGTTAACGCAATAAGTATCCCGCCTGGGAAGTACGATCGCAAGATTAAAACTCAAAGGAATTGACGGGGGCCCGCACAAGCGGTGGAGTATGTGGTTTAATTCGACGCAACGCGAAGAACCTTACCAAGCCTTGACATTGATCGCAATCCATAGAAATATGGAGTTCTTCTTCGGAAGACGAGAAAACAGGTGGTGCACGGCTGTCGTCAGCTCGTGTCGTGAGATGTTGGGTTAAGTCCCGCAACGAGCGCAACCCCTATTTCCTGTTACCAGCACGTAAAGGTGGGGACTCAGGAGAGACCGCCGCGGACAACGCGGAGGAAGGCGGGGATGACGTCAAGTCATCATGCCCCTTATGGCTTGGGCTACACACGTACTACAATGGGTGCCAACAAAGAGAAGCGAAATCGCGAGATGGAGCGGACCTCATAAACGCACCCCCAGTTCAGATTGCAGGCTGCAACTCGCCTGCATGAAGTAGGAATCGCTAGTAATCGCGGGTCAGCATACCGCGGTGAATACGTTCCCGGGCCTTGTACACACCGCCCGTCACACTATGAGAGTTAGAGACACCCGAAGCCGGTGAGGTAACCGCAAGGGACCAGCCGTCTAAGGTGGAGCTGATGATTGGAGTGAAGTCGTAACAAGGTAGCCGTATCGGAAGGTGCGGCTGGATCACCTCCTTTCTAAGGAGACAGCTTTATAGAAATATAAAGACTGTAGGTCGGACATCGGAAGAGAGTTATACTGTTCAGTTTTGAGAGAACCAAAAGTTCTCTTAAAAAAGGAAAAGAAGATGTTCTTTGAAAACTATATAGAAGTAAAAGACGTAAGAAAGATTTCATAGAAAATCAATCTTGCGCACTGAAGGAAACTCAAAAGCAAGAAGGTCAAGGTGTGAAGTATGTAAGTTAAGATACTAAGGGCATACGGTGGATGCCTTGGCGATATCTGCCGAAGAAGGACGCGACAAGCTGCGAAAAGCTACGGGTAGGCGCAAATAGCCGTTGAACCGTAGATATCCGAATGGAGAAATCCGGCGGTGGTAATGCACCGTCACCCATACCGACCGGTATGAGGAGGGAACTCGGTGAACTGAAACATCTAAGTAACCGGAGGAGAAGAAATCAAACGAGATACCCCAAGTAGCGGCGAGCGAACGGGGAAGAAGCCTAAACCGAATAAGGAAACTTAATCGGGGTTGAGGACCGACAAAATTGGAGGAAAAGTTAGCCAAATCTCTTGGGAAAGAGAGCCGAAGACAGTGAGAGCCTGGTAGGCGAAAACAAGAACTCTAAGGACGGAATCCAGAGTAGTGCGGGACACGAGAAATCCCGTATGAAGCAGGGGGGACCACCCTCCAAGGCAAAACACAGATATCGACCGATAGCGCATAGTACCATGAGGGAAAGGTGAAAAGCACCCCGGGAGGGGAATGAAATAGAACCTGAAACCGTATGTTTACAAACAGTCAGAGACCGTATATAAAACAGGTCGATGGCGTGCCTATTGAAGAATGAACCAGCGAGTTACGAGGGCCGGCAAGGTTAAGCAGGAAATGTGGAGCCGAAGCGAAAGCGAGTCTTAATAGGGCGAGAAGTCGGAAAGCGTAGACCCGAAACCACAGTGATCTACCCATGTCCAGGTTGAAGCACAGGTAAAAATGTGTGGAGGACCGAACCTATATCTGTTGAAAAAGGTTAGGATGAGGTGTGGGTAGGGGTGAAATTCCAATCGAACGTGGAGATAGCTGGTTCTCCCCGAAATAGCTTTAGGGCTAGCCTCAAGTGGTGATTACAGGCGGTAGAGCACTGATCAGGAGCGGGACCTACCCGGTTACCAAACCCAGTCAAACTCCGAATGGCTGTAATCAAACTTGGGAGTCAGACTACGACTTATAAGGGCCGTGGTCAAGAGGGAAACAGCCCAGATCATCAGCTAAGGTCCCAAATGCCGTGCTAAGTGGCGAAGGATGTGGCGTTTCATAAACAACCAGGATGTTGGCTTAGAAGCAGCCATCATTTAAAGAGTGCGTAATAGCCCACTGGTCGAGAGACGCTGCGCCGAAGATGTCCGGGGCTCAAGCACGGAACCGAAGCTATGGCAGACGCAAGCCGTCTGGGTAGGGGAGCGTTCTTATTGGGGAGAAGCGATACCGGAAGGAGTCGTGGACTGATAAGAAGTGAGAATGCTGGTATGAGTATCGAAAAGAAAGGTGAGAATCCTTTCCACCGAAAGCCCGAGGGTTCCTGAGCAACGATCGTCGTCTCAGGGTAAGTCGGGACCTAAGCCGAGGCAAGAAGCATAGGCGATGGACAACAGGTTGAAATTCCTGTACCGGAAGAGTCTGATTGAGTGAAGGAGTGACGCAGAAGGGCACACAAGCATGCGAGTGGAAGAGCATGTCTAAGTGCGTAGCCTGTATGATAGGAAAAACCGTCATACGAGAAGGGTGAGACATGAAGGGGAGTTAAAGGAGACTTTAATGAACTTGTGAATCCCATGCTGCCAAGAAAAGCTTCTAGCGAGGACTCGTCCGCCCGTACCGTAAACCGACACAGGTAGGCGGGGAGAGAATCCTAAGGTGCGCGGGAAAACCCTCGTTAAGGAACTCGGCAAATTGCATCCGTAACTTCGGAAGAAGGATGGCCCTTGGTAGGCGAAGAGTCAAGCACTTGGAACCGAGAAGGGTGGCAGAAAAGAGGCCCAAGCAACTGTTTACCAAAAACACAGGTGCCTGCGAAAGCGAAAGCTGAAGTATAGGTGCTGACGCCTGCCCGGTGCTGGAAGGTTAAGGAGAGAGGTCAGCTAAGGCGAAGCTTTGAACTGAAGCCCCAGTGAACGGCGGCCGTAACTATAACGGTCCTAAGGTAGCGAAATTCCTTGTCGGGTAAGTTCCGACCCGCATGAAAGGCGTAATGATTTGGGCACTGTCTCAACGAGGGGCCCGGTGAAATTGAAATACCTGTGAAGATGCAGGTTACCCGCGACTGGACAGAAAGACCCCATGGAGCTTTACTGCAGCTTGAGATGGAATCTCGGAAGTAGATGCACAGGATAGGTGGGAGACAAAGAAGTATGTACTTAGGTATGTATGGAGTCGATGTTGGGATACCACCCTTCTAGTTCTGGGATTCTAACGCCAGGAGTAACGACCCTGCGGACAATCTCAGGTAGGCAGTTTGACTGGGGCGGTCGCCTCCGAAAGAGTAACGGAGGCGCCCAAAGGTTCCCTCAGGTCGGACAGAAACCGACCGACGAGTGCAAAGGCAGAAGGGAGCTTGACTGCGAGACCAACAAGTCGAGCAGAGACGAAAGTCGGGCTTAGTGATCCGGTGGTACTGTGTGGAAAGGCCATCGCTCAACGGATAAAAGCTACCCTGGGGATAACAGGCTAATCTCTCCCAAGAGTTCATATCGACGGGGAGGTTTGGCACCTCGATGTCGGCTCATCACATCCTGGGGCTGGAGTAGGTCCCAAGGGTTGGGCTGTTCGCCCATTAAAGTGGTACGCGAGCTGGGTTCAAAACGTCGTGAGACAGTTTGGTTCATATCCATCGCGGGCGTAAGAAGTTTGAGGGGGGCTGCTCCTAGTACGAGAGGACCGGAGTGGACGAATCAATGGTGTACCAGTTGTCACGCCAGTGGCATGGCTGGAAAGCCACATTCGGAAGGGATAAACGCTGAAAGCATCTAAGCGTGAAGCCCACCCCAAGATGAGACTTCTCATCAGAAATGAGTAAGATCCCTTATAGACTATGAGGTAGATAGGCCGCAAGTGGAAGAGCAGTGATGTTTGGAGCGATGCGGTACTAATAGATCGAGGTCTTAACTTAGAGAGAATCACAAAGCGCAGACAGTCTTGGAAGAGACTTCAGTGGTACTTCTATATAGTTTTGAAGGAATATCTTCAAAGAGAAACAGTGGCGATAGCTGTGAGGATACACCTGTACCCATGCCGAACACAGAAGTTAAGCTCACAAACGCCGAAAGTACTTGGCTGGAAGCGGCCCGGGAGGATAGGAAGCTGCTGATTAAGAAAGAACACTCATAGGAGTGTTCTTTTTTATTATATACATGTGGTTATTACTTTAAACTTGCATTTAAAGGATAAATATGATAACATAATCACGTTGTGATATGGTCCAATAGCTCAGCTGGATAGAGCACTTGACTACGAATCAAGGTGTCGGGAGTTCGAATCTCTCTTGGGTCACCAAAAAAGAACATCCATATGGGTGTTCTTTTTTATTTATGGACAAGTATAAATTTTATATAAAATCATACTTATATTGACATTCTTTGTTATGAGTGCTATTCTTGTTATGTAAGTTAGCACTCAAATGTTGAGAGTGCTAATAAACAGGTGATGATTATGGATAAAAATAGAAATAATGCAGAACAAAAATATGTACTCGATGAAAGAAAGCAAAAAATTCTGTTGGCTATTATCCAAGATTATGCATTAACAGCAGAACCGGTCGGTTCTCGTACGATTGCACGTAAGTATAATTTAGGTGTAAGCAGTGCTACTATCCGAAATGAAATGCAAGATTTAGAAGATGAAGGATACTTAGCGCAGCCTCATACATCGGCAGGTCGTATCCCTTCTATAAAAGGATATAGGTTTTATGTAGATCAATTAATGAAGCCAATGCCTGTTAGCAATAAGGAAAAAAGTCTTATTGTTGATACTATACAAACACATTCTACGAGAATAGATGAAGTTTTTAGACAAATTACAAAAGTGGTAGCTTCATTAACGCATTCACTCTTGGTAACAACTGCAGATTCACATCGACGAGTTAAACTTAATTATATTCGCTTTTTACCATTGGATGAAAAGCGAGTTATTTTACTTGCAGTTACTGATGAGGGAGCTGTAACGAATGCAGTTGTTCCTATTCCTGAAAACATTACTATAGAGGAACTACAATTTTTAGCAGATAAATTAAACTATTTTTTGCATAGTAAAGAAATTGATAAGTTAGATAAAAATTTATTATTGACATTCCAAAAAGCAGTACAATATGATATTTCTTCATTTTCAAATATTTTTACCGAACTGAACAAAGTGTTAGTTCCCAAACAAAATGTTTATTCCGGCGGTATTGCAGAATTAATAGAACAACCGGAATTTCAGAATGTAGAAAGAATGCAAGATATATTAAGTTTGTTGGAAGAACGAGATACTTTGCGTAAAATTTTATCTCAAAATATGGAAGAACCTATAGCTATCCATATTGGTGCTGGAAACCTATCTAAATCTTTATCAGATATATCTATCGTTAGAGCACAATTTTTTGCAGATAATGATGTTATTGGTTCTATTGCAGTTATGGGACCTACCAGAATGCAATATGGAAAGATTATTGGAGTTATCTACTTCTTACAGCATCAATTGAATGAATTATTAAAGAATAGGAGTGGCAATAATGAGTGATAAAGAACGTATTTCTGAAGAAGAGTTAAAAAGAGAAGTGAAACAAGAAACAAAACAAGATTCAAAGAATCACGTTGGAGAAATCAATCCGGAAGATTTAATAAAAAAATTGGCAGAGACGGCAGAAGTGATAGAAACTATGAATGCCAAATTAGAGTCTGCATCGAATCAATACGCACGATTGCAGGCAGACTTTGATAATTATAGACGTAGAACTAAAGAAGAGCAGGCTCGATTATCTAAAACGGTTACGGCAAGTATTATCAAAAAATTTTTGCCGGTTTTAGATAATCTGGATCGAGCACTTGCTCATATGTCTAAAGATGAGAATGCAGGACCATATTTAGAAGGGTTTCAACTTATGGAAAAAGTATTTAATAAGGTAATGCAAGAGTTTGGTTTAGTGGAAATAGATGCACAAGGCAAACCTTTTGATCCTTATTATCACGAAGCTCTTATGGAAATACAGTCTGATGATGTAGAAGAAGATACTGTCGCAGCTGTATTACAAAAAGGTTATATGATTGGAGAAGAAGTTCTTCGTCCGTCAAAAGTGCAAGTAGCACATAAATAATAGTTATTCAGCTTTTTAGGAAAATCCTTAAGCCGATATAAAAAATTCAAGGAGGCAACTTATTATGTCTAAAGTTATTGGTATTGATTTGGGTACAACAAACTCTGTAGTAGCCGTTATGGAAGGCGGAGAACCTGTAGTTATTTCTAATGCAGAAGGTTCAAGATTAACACCATCCGTAGTAGGCTTTTCTAAAACAGGAGAAATTTTAGTAGGACAGTTAGCAAAGCGTCAGGCTGTATCCAATCCCAAACGTACGATTGTTTCTATTAAGCGTCATATGGGTACCGACTACAAGGTATCTATTGATGATAAAGAATATACTCCACAGGAAATTTCTGCGATGATTTTGCAAAAATTAAAAGCAGATGCAGAAGCATATCTTGGTGAGAAAGTAACAGAAGCGGTTATTACTTGTCCTGCATATTTTACTGATAGCCAGCGTCAAGCAACTAAGGATGCAGGTCGCATTGCCGGATTAAATGTACTTCGTATTATTAATGAACCGACAGCTTCTGCACTTTCTTATGGTCTTGATAAGATGGGGGCAGGAGAACATCGCGTATTGGTATATGACCTCGGTGGGGGTACATTTGATGTTTCTATTCTTAACCTGGCAGACGGCGTATTTGAAGTAGAAGCATCTAATGGTAATGGACACTTGGGTGGTGATGATTTCGATGCTCGTATCATGGATTGGATTGCAGATACTTTCAAGAAACAGAATGGTTTTGCGTTAAATAGAGATTCTAGAACTGACCAGCGTTTGAAGGAAGCAGCTGAAAAAGCTAAGATTGAATTGTCCGGCGTTCTTTCTACTGATATTAATTTACCATTTATTACAGCAGATGCAGATGGTGCCCCGGTACATTTTGATGCAAGTCTTTCTCGTGCAGAATTTGACCGCATTACAGCAGATCTTGTGCAGGCGACAGTAGATCCTATTGATATAGCTATGCGTGATGCCGGTGTAACGAATGCAGATATTGAAAAGATTTTATTAGTTGGTGGCTCTTCTCGTATTCCTGCCGTACAAACATTAATCAAAAACAAGTTTGGTAAAGAACCGAACAAGGGAATCAATCCTGATGAATCTGTTGCTGTAGGTGCAGCAGTTCAAGCCGGTGTATTAAAAGGAGAAGTAAAAGATGTTCTTCTGCTTGATGTAACACCATTGTCTTTGGGAATTGAAACTTTAGGTGGAGTATTTACTACTATGATTAAGAGAAATACTACCATACCAACTTCTAAATCTCAGATTTTCTCTACTGCCAGTGATAATCAACCGTCTGTAGATATTCATGTTCTTCAAGGGGAACGTTCTATGGCAGCGGATAATAAAACATTAGGAAGATTTGAATTATCAGATATTCCTCCGGCACCAAGAGGTGTTCCACAGATTCAAGTTACTTTTGATATAGATGCTAATGGTATTGTTCATGTTTCTGCTAAAGACTTAGGAACCGGTAAAGAGCAGAAGATTGACATTAAATCTTCTTCCGGACTTACTGATGAAGAAATTAAACGTATGCAGGATGATGCTAAGGCACATGAAGAAGAAGATAAGAAGCGTAAAGAAGCTATTACTGCACGTAATAATGCAGAAGCATTAATTTATCAAGCAGAAAAAACAATCAAAGACTTAGGTGATAAGGCAGATGCGGCTAAAGTTAAAGAAGTTAATGATGCTATCACTACATTGAAAGAAACTATGAAGTCGGATGATACAGAAAAGATTAAAGCAGATGCAGAAGCTTTAACAAAACCTCTTCATGAATTGACTGAACAGTTATATAAACAAGCACAGCAGGCTCAACAAGGACAATCGGCACAAGGTGATGCACAATCTGCACAGGCAGAAAAGAAAGAAGATGTTGTAGACGCTGACTACAAAGTTGTTAATGAAGATGAAAACAAGTAATCATAAGTAAAATTAGGATAAATTCTTTATGAGTAATCAGGATTATTATCAAATATTAGGCGTAGATAGAAGCGCCTCTGAAGCAGAAATAAAGAGGGCTTATCGTAAAAAAGCTCGTCAATATCATCCGGATCTTAACAAGGATGATCCTAAAGCTGCCGAAGAAAAGTTTAAAGATGTAAATGAAGCATATCAAACCTTATCGGATGCTGATAAAAGAGCTCAGTATGATCAGTTAGGACATGATGCTTATCAGCAGGCCTCCAAAGGTGGTGCCGGTTCTGGAGCCGGTGGATTTAGTGGTTTTGGTGGATTTGGTCAAGGTGGATTTGGCGGCTTTAGTGGTGGATTTGAAGACATATTTGATATGTTTACTGGTGGAGGACGTCAGCGTCGTAATGGATCTCAACAAGGTGCTGACCTTCGCTATGACATGGAAATCACTTTGAGGGAAGCTGCTAAAGGTATTACTAAGAAATTTAGTGTAACTAAGAAAGATACTTGTGACCATTGTCATGGTAATGGAGCAGAACCCGGCTCTCAAGTAGATACATGTCCTGATTGTCATGGTACTGGTCAGCAACGTGTAGTTAGAAATAGTCCTTTTGGGCAGATGGTTAATGTTATTCCTTGTCAACGCTGTAGCGGTAAAGGAAAGATTATTAACAATCATTGTCATGCGTGTCATGGTAGCGGTATCATCAGACGTAATAAAACTATTGAAATCAATATTCCTGCAGGAGCAGATACCGGTGTTAGAATGCGTGTGGCCGGTGAAGGTGAACCTGGAATTAATGGGGGGCCTAAAGGAGATCTTTACGTATATATTTTTGTTAAGAATGATTCCGAGTTTGAACGTGATGGAGACGATTTATACCGACGTGTAGATATATCTTTTGCTACCGCAGCACTTGGCAGCGTAATTAAAGTAAATACATTAGAAGGACAAGTAGAACTTAAGATTCCGGCAGGAACACAAAATGGTACTAAATTCCGTATTCGTGGAGAAGGTATACCACATATTCAAAGTAGCCGAAAAGGTGATTTATATGTAGTAACACATGTAGTGGTTCCTAAAAAGTTAAATAAAGAAGAGAAAGAAGCTTTAGTAAAATTCGCGGATGTATCAGGTGAGAATATTCAACAATATAAAGGGAAAGAATCCTTTTTAGATAAATTAATTGATAAGTTAAAAGGATAATTAAGTAGTATAAAATAAAAAGACAGGAGTTTCCTGTCTTTTTATTTTATGTTTTTACAATAAAAAAGCCTTGATCAAGGCTTTTTTAGAATAAAGAATGTGCGATGGCAAGAATAATTGTGCCCGGGATTCCGGCTAGTGCAACTATAATACCATCCATGGCTGACCAATTCATTTTACAAATATGAAACCAGTCAAGGAATAAATATAATACACCACCTAATACAATATTAGTGATAATTCCTTTTACAAATCGACCGAATAACCAAAAGCCGATAATAGCAACAAGAATTCCTGTAATACCAAATCCCATAACTGAATTAAAAATAGAGTGTATCATCATTTTCTCCATAAACTATATTTCTCTACGATTTTCTACAGCGCCTGCTAATGTTATTCCATCAGCATAACCAATATCACCACCGGCAGGAAGCCCTCGAGCAATACGAGTAACTTTTATTCCGGTAGGTTTTATTAGTTGGGATAAATAATAAGCTGTTGCTTCGCCCTCAGTATCAGGATCCGTGGCAACAATAATTTCTTTAACTGTAGAATTTTCTAATCGATGAAGTAATTCTTTGATTTTTAATTGTTCAGGACCAATACCGTCAAGAGGTGAAAGAGCACCGTGAAGAATATGATAAAGCCCATGATACTCTTGACTTCGCTCCAATGCTTGTACATCTTGTGGTTGTTCTACCACACAAATAGTAGTGAGATCACGAGAGACATCATTGCAAATTGGACAAGGATCAGACATGGATAAGTTACCGCAAATAGAACAGTAGCAACTATTGGTACGAGCATATTGAATGGTGGTAATAAATGAATCCACTTCTTCTTGCGGAAGTTCCAATAGGAAATAAGCAAGACGTCGAGCACTTTTTACCCCAATACCCGGAAATCGACGAAATTGTTCCGCAATAATTTCTATAGCGTCTTTCATTAAAATAAGCCGCCTGGAAGTCCAAGACCACCGGTAACTTTGCTCATATTTTCAGAGACCATATCATCTACTTTACGGGAAGCTTCATTAACAGCTGTAGCGATAAGATCTTCTAACATTTCAGCATCATTGGGGTCAATAGCATCTTTTGAGATTGTGAGAGATGTAATCTGTTTATCACCATTCATAATAACAGATACTGCACCGCCACCAACTGTTACATCTACTGTTTTTTGCTTTATTTCATCTTGTAATTTTTTCATCTCTTCTTGCATTTTTCGTGCTTTTTTCATCATGCTTTGCATTTGGGCTCTATTACCAAACATAATATCCTCCTTATTGATGATAAGTTATTAATTTATTTATTATTCAATCTTTTCATATATATCACAGTCAGGCATTAATTTCAAGGCTTCTGCCAGGACATCGGCATTCCTATCTTTTTCAGGGATATCACTTATTTCAATTTTTTTATAAGAATCTTGTGAGGATTCTTTTATTTCTTCTGTCATAGAATCCGAGTCAGCTTTATTTAATAGAGATAAAACCTCGTCTTCTTCAGTAGTACCTGCTAAAACTGTTTTAGGAGTGTAAGCAGTTCCTGTTACCTTTTGGAAAGCATCAGAAATAACTTTTTGGTAAGATTTATTATTGCCTGCTAACACAAGAAATTTTTGAGGGACAGAAATAACAGCACGAGCTCCTCCGACATAAATTAATTTACCTTTTTGAAAACATGTAAATACATCAATTCTTGGTATGCTCATAATACAAGATAAAATATCTTTCCACATTTTATCGTAAGAGGTAGGCGGAAGAATGGTTTTGTCTTGTGATGGGGTCGTTGATATGGATGCAGGTGTAGATTCTTTTTCTTTTGTTTTAATACTTGCTGTATGTAGAGCTTTATTTGATGGAAGTTTTTTTTCTATACGTTTTTTCTTTGTTGTATTTAAAGAAATATCTATGGATACTTTAGGGGGGATACTACTTACAGGTGCCTTTTTATTAGAAATAAAAGAGTCGTTTCCGGAAATAAGTTTATTTTCCAGATCGCTAATTCTTTTTTCCAGTTGTTGTATTGTTAAATTCGCATCATATCTACTTAAGCGAAGTAGTCCAATTTCTAACGTAATTCTAGTAGATGCAGAATTTTTTACTTCTACGTAAATATGTTCAAGTTCATTAAAAAGCCAGTCTAAATAGGCATCATCTAAGTCAGTAGCCGTTTTTATGATGGTAGGAAGTGATTTCCCATAAGCAATGAGTGTTTCTGACTCAGGATTTATTTTACAAATCATAAGATCTCTGAAATAAGAAAGTAGTCCTGATAAAATAGATAACGAATCTTTCCCTTCATCAAGTAATTTATAAAAAGTTGTCAATACTTTTCCTTTTTCGTGAGAAAAAATATGATTAGCCATAGTAATTAAGGCATCTTTTTGTGTAAGTCCTAAGATGTTGTAAATAAAATCAGATGAGATGCTTTTTTTATTTGTGGAGCTTATACATTTGTCTAAAATGGAAAGCGCATCACGCAATCCACCTTCTGCTTTTACCGCAATTAAATTAGCGGCTTCCTTATCCAGATTAAATCCTGTCTCTTTAGCAACATATAAAAGATGATTGCTGATGTCTTTTATGGAAATACGATGGAATTCATAACTTTGGCAACGAGAAAGAATGGTCGTAGGAATTTTTTGAGGATCTGTTGTTGCCAGTATAAACACTACATGAGCAGGTGGTTCTTCCAATGTTTTTAATAAAGCGTTAAATGCTTCTTTAGATAACATATGTACTTCGTCAATAATATATACCTTATATTTAGAAGTGGAAGGTAGAGCCATTACTGATTCACGAAGTGATCGTATATCATCAATGCCTCGATTAGATGCAGCATCAATTTCATATACATCTAGACTTGAGCCGTGATTAATACTTTCACAGTTTTGACAGTGATTGCAAGGATTTACTCTATCCGGTTCTAAACAATTTACTGCTTTGGCGAGGATTCGTGCCATACTTGTTTTACCTGTACCACGAGGACCTGAAAATAAATATGCATGAGCCAAGCGATTTTCGGAAAGAGCACGTTCTAAAGGAATAGCAATATGTTTTTGTCCAATAACTTCCGTAAATGTAGATGGACGCCATTTACGATATAGAGCTAAATAAGCCATGTTGCCTCCAATAAAAATTGCAATTCTGATTTATGACAGCCTTCAGGATATACTATGGCACATAAAACGTACCACTTACTGATGCTTCCTCTCGGACCTGACAGGATTCATGGGGCCTTATTGCATAGGTCCCGAAGACTGCCATAAATCAAAATTGCAAAATGATGTAAAAGTATTATAACATACTTAAAATAAAATAGGTAGAATAGATAGAGGAATGCAAAGTTTTTATTTACATATATCATAGCATGAATAGTGAACTTATCGGAAGTAGTCTATTCACGCAAACATCATAACGTGTTAGAATAAAAATATATTTTATCGATTTAACTTGTTGTTAAAGGAGTGGCATTCATGGAATTTAGAAAAGAATTTGATGCTTTGGGTGAAGTTTTAGTTCCTGCAGAACATAAATGGGGAGCTCAAACAGAAAGATCTTATCAGAACTTTAAGATTGGGGAAAGAATGCCCAAAGAAATTATTTATGCAATGGCAGTACTTAAAAAATGTGCCGCAAAAGTTAATTTTGATATGGGGAAAATAGATCGCTTTAAAAAAGATGCGATTATGGAAACTTGTGATGAAATTATCAAAGGACAATGGGATGATGAATTTCCGTTAGTGATTTATCAAACTGGATCCGGAACACAAACAAACATGAATGTTAATGAAGTTGTTGCTCATATTGCTACTGAAAAATTACAAGCAGCAGGCAGTGATAAAGTAGTGCATCCTAATGATGATGTAAACTGCTCGCAATCTTCCAATGATACCTTTCCAACAGCTATGCATATAGCGGCCGTTAGAGCTTTGCATGATTATTTATATAATCCGTTAGATGAGTTAATTACTACATTCCAGCTTAGAAGTGAAAAATACATGCATGTTGTAAAGATTGGTCGTACTCATTTGCAAGATGCAGTTCCCTTGACTCTTGGTCAGGAAATGTCCGGATGGATGAGTATGCTTAGACATTGTAAGCATATGATTAAAGCTGCTGAACAGCATTTATTAGGACTTGCTATTGGCGGGACTGCTGTAGGTACAGGATTGAATGCACCTAAAGGATTTGGAGAAGCTGTTTCTTCAGAAATTTCTATACAAATGGGATTACCGTTTTATTCAGAGGAAAATAAATTTTATGCACTTACCGGTCGTGATGCGATGGTATTTGCACATGGTGCTTTAGAAGCTTTAGCAATGAATGCTATGAAGATTGCTAATGATGTTAGAATGTTAGCTAGTGGACCTAAGGCAGGTTTGGGAGAAATTTCTATACCGGCTAATGAACCGGGATCTTCCATTATGCCGGGGAAAGTAAATCCGACACAATGTGAAGCGGTAACTATGGTTACCTGTCGTGTTCATGGTAACCAATCGGTTATTTCTATGGGGGCATCACAAGGAAATTTTGAGCTTAATGTTTTTGCTCCTGTTATGGCGGACGCATTTATTGAGTCTGTAAAACTTTTGGGACAGTCCTTATATTCTTTCAATAAACATTGTGCTCGTGGAATTAAACCTATTGAAGAGAAAATGAACGAGTTGGTACAGCGTTCATTGATGTTGGTTACTGCATTATCTCCTGTTATTGGACATGACAGGGCGGCGGATATTGCTAATAAAGCTTTTGATGAGAATTTAACTCTTAAAGAAGCAGCTATAGCTTTGGGATATTTGACTGCTGAAGAATATGATGAACATGTAAATCCTAGAGCGATGACAATGGTAGAAGAATAATATTATTATGTATGAAGGTCTTATAATGAAAATGTCACTTATGGAGGTGGCATTTTTATTATGTTTTATACTTTATACGTTAAGCTATATTTTATATGTATGCATAAATGTAGACAAATTAACTGAAAATGATTTATCATTAGAAGTTGGATAGAGTACATTTTTATGGAGGGTACTATGCATATTGCAGTTATTGGTAGTTGTAATGTAGATATTACTGTAGAAGCTTCACGTAGACCTCATGCAGGAGAAACTATCATTGGAAATAAGCTGTTAGTATCTCCCGGTGGCAAAGGTGCTAATCAAGCAGTTGCTGCAGCTCGGTTAGGCGCTAAAGTGTATATGGTGGGATGTGTTGGTGATGATGCTTATGGTCAGATGATGATAGAGAGTTTGCATGAAAATCGTGTTGACACTACCTATGTAATTACCAAGAAAGGTGTATCTACAGGAACTGCACATATTACACTGGCAGAAGGAGATAATAGTATTATTGTTCTTAAAGGTGCTAATGATTTGGTAGGCATTGAAGAAATTGATAGAGCATGGTCAATAATTTCAACTGCTGAAATAGTACTACTTCAATATGAAATACCGATGGATACTATTGCATATGTTATTAAAAAATGTAAAGAACAAGGGATTAAAGTGCTTTTAAATCCGGCTCCTTTTACAGAAACTCCTCGTGAATGGATGCAGTCTGTTGCATATATTACACCTAATGAGCATGAAGCAAAACTTTTGTTTGAAGGACAGACTAGAGATGAAATTTTGGCTATGTATCCGGATAAAATGATTATGACAATAGGGGCAGAAGGTGTAGCTTATAATCAGCAAGGAAATCATACAGTAATTATTCCAGGAATAAAAGTGCCGGTAGTAGATACTACGGGCGCAGGGGATACTTTTAATGGTGCTTTTGCTGTTAGTATAACAGAGGGGTTACCTATTAAAGAGGCGATTGCATTTGCCAATGCAGCAGCGGCCTATTCGGTTCAAAAAATTGGAGCACAAGGTGGTATGCCTTTGCGAGAGGAATTGGAGGACATGTTATTATGCAAAAAATAGGGATTCTAAATAGCCATATAGCTAAAGTGTTATCTGATTTAGGGCATACCGATCAAATTACTATTGGGGATTGTGGATTACCGGTACCTGATAATGTGCTGAAAATAGATTTAGCTCTCACTTTAGGAAAACCTGAGTTTATTGAAGTCGTTAAAGAAGTAGCCAAGTATATGCAAGTGGAAAGAATTTATGTAGCAAAGGAAATGGAAATACAGAATCCTACACAGTGGAAAGCATTACACTCTGTATTTCCGGTAACTGAAGTAGAGTGGGTAGTTCTCTCCGAGCATGAAGAATTTAAAAAAATGACAAAGCAGTCAAAAGCTATAATTCGTACTGGAGAAATTACTCCGTTTTCTAATGTTATTTTTGAATCCGGAGTAATCTTCTAATAAGAAGGAAGAGGTAGTAGATAATGGATATTATTCTGAAAGAAATAACCAAGTCTTTCGGACAGAATAAAGTTTTATGTGGAGTAAATTTTCATCTTCGAACCGGAGAAATTCATGCTTTAATGGGTGAGAACGGTGCCGGAAAATCTACGATGATGAACATCTTAACCGGCTTGCTTAAGGCAGATACAGGTTCTATTCTTGTAGACGGGAAAGAGATGGTTTTTAAAAATAATTTAGAAGCAGAAAAGCATGGTATTGCTTTTATACATCAAGAACTCAATATATGGCAAAATTTATCAGTTTTAGAGAATCTTTTTATGATGAATCAACCCAAAACTGCATTAGGATTTGTTGATTTTAAGAAGATGAAAGAGATAGCTCTTAATAAATGTAATGAAGTGGGGATTAGTCTGCCTCTTGATGAAATTGCCGGGAATTGTTCGGTAGGACAGCAACAGATGGTGGAGATTATTCGTGCTCTCTTATCGGATGCAAAAGTGGTTATTATGGATGAACCTACCGCGGCCTTAACAGAAAGAGAAACTGATTGCTTATTTGAGGTGATGGGAAAACTTAAAAAGCAAGGTGTTTCTATTATTTATATCTCACATCGTATGGAAGAAGTATTTGCTAATTGTGATATGATAACCGTTATGCGTGATGGGCAAACAATTAGCACTCGACCGACACAGGAAACTACCATGGAACAAATTGTAATGGATATGGTGGGGCGTACGATGTCTGAATTTTACCCTAAGAGAACAGCTGTACCCGGAGAAGAAATTTTTAGAGTGGAGAATTTTACTCGAGAAGGGGTATTTAACGATATATCATTTTCTTTGAGAAAAGGTGAAATTCTCGGTGTGGCAGGATTAATGGGTGCCGGACGTACAGAAATTATGCGTTCTATTTTCGGTGTAGATGAACATCAATCCGGTAAAATTTTCTGGATGGATAAAGAAATTCAAATAAAAAAACCAAAGGATGCTATTGCTTATGGATTTGGCTTTGTAACAGAAAACAGAAAAACAGAAGGGTTGATTCTTGATTTTTCTATTGCAAAAAATATTGCATTGTCAAGTGATAGTAGGTTGGCATCCAGAGGGTGGATTGATGATAAAAAAGAATTCGAATTCTCCAGCAGACTTTCTAAAGCTCTTGGTGTAAAAGCACAAGATATTCGTCTTCCTGCCGGAACACTTTCCGGCGGTAATCAGCAGAAAGTGGTTATTGCGAAATGGCTTGGAATGAAACCGAGATTAGTCATTTTAGATGAGCCGACTCGAGGAATTGATGTCGGAGCAAAGAAAGATATTTATGATTTAATGAACCGACTGACAGAGCAAGGTGTGAGTATCATTATGGTATCTTCTGAATTGCCTGAAATTATAGGTATGAGTGATAGAATTATGGTTATTCATGAAGGTTCAGTTGCAGGCATTATAGATGGTCAGGATGCTACACAAGAACGTGTTATTACACTGGCTACAGGAGGAATGTAAAATGAGTTCTGAAAAATTTAAAAATTTAGCCAGAGAAATGGGGCCGTTCATAGGTTTAGTTATTCTTTTTATTGTGTTGGCAGTACTCAATAATGATTTTATTAATCCGGCAAATATCAAAAATTTACTTCGGCAAGTATCTATTAATGCTTTGATTGCATTTGGGATGACTTTTGTTATTCTTACCGGTGGAATTGACTTATCCGTAGGAAGTATTTTGGCTTTATCCAGTGTATTTATGGCCAGTGCCATTACAAACGGAATGAATCCGGAAGTAGCGGTTTTATTATCGGTTGTTGCTGGTGTTGGTTTAGGGCTGGTTAATGGTATTATTATTGCATATGGGAAGGTAGTTCCTTTTATTGCAACATTAGCGACTATGACGGTCTACCGAGGTGCTACTCTTGTATTTACTAATGGGAATCCGATTAGCGGTTTAACTACAGATGCTGTTTTTAAAGCCATTGGTCAAGGGTATCTTTTAGATATACCGGTACCGGCAATTATAATGCTCTTTACTTTCGGTATCTTATATTTAGTTCTTGGAAAAACACCTTTAGGACGCCAAACCTATGCTGTGGGAGGAAATGAAAAAGTTTCTTTTATTTCCGGCATAAAAATAAATCGTGTAAAAATTTTTGCATATGCTTTATCCGGTTGCTTATGTGCATTGGCAGGAGTTATTTTAACTTCTCGTTTAAATTCTGCACAGCCGACAGCAGGTGTTGGTTATGAATTAGATGCTATTGCAGCTGTAGTTTTAGGTGGAACTAGTATGTCCGGTGGTAAAGGGAGTGTTTCCGGTACATTGATAGGTGCATTAATTATAGCAACACTTAATAATGGGCTTAATATATTAAATGTTTCCAGTTTTTATCAACAAGTTGTCAAAGGGATTGTTATTCTTCTTGCAGTACTTATGGATCGCAAGAAATCGTAAGGAGGTACATTTTGGTGTTAAAAAAAGTAGTATTGTCTTGCATGATTGGTGCAGCACTTCTTTCTGTTGCTGGCTGTGGCTCTTCTGATGATAAAGCCGCTTCTTCTGATAAAAAAGTAATTATTGGTTTCTCCGTATCTACACAAAATAATCCATTCTTTGTTAAGATGGCGGATAGTGTAAAAGCAGAAGCTGCAAAACAGGGAGTGGAAGTCAAAATTGTTGATGCACAAAATGATCCCGCAAAACAGGCTAATGATATTTCTGATTTAATTCAGCAACATGTCGATGTTCTTATAGTAAATCCTGTAGACTCTGCAGCAGTAGGTAATTCCGTTATTTCTGCTAATGAAGCAAAAATACCTGTAATTACAGTAGATCGTTCTTCTGATTCCGGTGACGTAGCAACTCATATTGCCTCCAATAATATCAAGGGTGGTGAAATGGCTGCAGACTTCTTGGTTCAAAAATTAGGAGAAGGTGCTGAAGTAGCAGAGTTAGAAGGTATTCCGGGAGCTTCTGCTACACGTGAACGTGGAGAAGGTTTCCATAACATTGCTGACAATAAATTAAAAGTATTGGCAAAACAGAGTGCTGATTTTGATAGAAGCAAAGGTTTAACAGTAGCTGAAAATATGATTCAAGCTAATGCCGGAATTAAAGCTATTTTTGCTCACAATGATGAAATGGCTTTAGGAGCAATCAGTGCAGCAAAGAGTGCTAACAAGAATATTATGATTGTTGGTTTTGATGGCACAGAAGATGGAATGAAGGCTGTTGAAGATGGCGATTTAGTGGCTACTATTGCACAACAACCTGATAAGATGGGTGAAATGGGTGTAGATGCTGCTGTTAAATTAGCTAAAGGCGAAAGCGTTGAAAAGAATATTGCTATCGATCTTAAGCTCGTACAGAAACAGTAAAATAGAATTCAAAATCTATACAATCCTACAGACAACTTGATATAAATTGTAATACCCAAAGAACCGGTAATACCGGTTCTTTTTTATAATCATAAAGCAACGAATATAGGAAAATAGACATTATTTAGATGAGTAGATATAATATAAATTATATAAATTACTAATATAAGCAAATATAATGAAAAGAGAAATATATGAATTTTAATCTTTTTAAGAATATTTTAAATACAAATCAAATTAAATTATCAGAACCCATGAGTCGACACACTACTTTGGGGATTGGTGGGCCTGCTGATTGTTTAGTGTTACCAAATACACGTGAAGAGCTTTCACAAGTTGTACATATATTATCAAAAGAAAAAATTCCTTTTATAGTTATTGGTGGCGGTGCTAATTTACTGGTGAGGGATAAAGGTATTCGTGGAGTTGTATTGGTTACTTCACGAATGCAACAAGTGAATAAGGTGGATAATACTCTTATTGTAGAAGCCGGTGTCAGTACTATTCGTACAGCTGCTATTGCGTTGCAATATGGACTTTCAGGCTTGGAGTTTGCAAGTGGAATTCCGGGAACTATTGGTGGAGCTGCTTATATGAATGCAGGTGCTTATGGAGGCGAAATGTCACAGGTCGTTACCGGTATAACTTCTTGTGATAGAGAAGGGATATTTCATCGATATGAAGGAGATGAAATACGTTATGCTTATAGGCATAGTGCATTCATGGATAATCATGAAATTATTATAGAGGTATCGATTTCTTTACAGCCCGCAACCACTACTTCTATTAAAATGAAAATGGATGATTTTAATACTCGTCGCAGAAATAAGCAACCTTTAGATGCTAAAAGTGCCGGTTCAACATTTAAAAGACCGGAAGGGCATTATGTAGGACATATGATTGAAAGTTTGGGTTTAAAAGGATTTTCTGTAGGAGATGCTTCTGTTAGCACTAAACATGCAGGATTTTTAATTAATAAAGGGAAAGCGTCTTGCAAGGATATGTTGCATCTTATTGAAGAAATTCAGTATCGAGTGAAAGAACGATATAATGTAGATATTGAAACAGAAGTTCGTATTATTGGTGAGCAATAATTTAAGATTTATTATATTTTTGTATAGAGTATCCATAAAGCTGGAGGATAAAAAATGGAAGTAGTTGCACTGATTGGTCCACCAGGAACAGGGAAAAGTGATCGAGCACTTGTAGTTGCTTATGAAAATCATGCATCCTGTATTATTGATGATGGAATTCTCATTTATCGTAATCGTTTGGTAGCAGGGGCTTCTGCTAAAAAGGAAGCAAGCAAAGTGGCAGCGGTTCGACGTGCTATTTTTCAAGATCCCAAACAAGTACAAGATGTAAAAACTGCATTAGCGAGAATTCGACCTGAAAGAATATTAGTTCTTGGGACATCAGATCGTATGGTTATACGTATTACTGCAGCTTTAGATCTTCCGGAACCTACAAAGTATGTACATATTGAAGATATTGCAAGACCGGATGAAATAAAAAAAGCAAATGAGGCCAGATTTAAAGAAGGAAAACATGTTATTCCGGTTCCTACTATGGAGCTGAAACCTCATTTTAAGGGGTATTTGATAGATTCCTTAAAGTTGCTTCGATATCGTAAAAAAGGAAAATTATCTAAACGTATAACTAATGCAGAAAAATCTGTGGTACGGCCTGTATTTAGTTATTATGGAAAACTTGTTTTTGCAGATAAAGTGTTTGAAGAATTAGTAAAATATGCTCTTCGAAACTTAAAAGATACAGTTCATGTTACCGCTGTATCCGGAGATAAAAGCAACACACAAAATAATGGGTTGGTTTTAAACTTAGAATTAGAAGTTCATGGAGAAAAAAAGCCGGAAGAAATAAAAAAAATTGTAAATCAAATGAGGAGACTTATACAAAAGGAAGTAGAATATACAACCGGGATGTTTGTAGAAACGATTCGAATATCTTTAGTGACAAGTATATCTGAGTAAGAATTGGAAAATTAAAACTCCGGATTTTATTAATAAATCCGGAGTTTTAATTTTCCAATTCTTATAAGATTAGTTTTAAATTTTTAATATAGATTCTAGACTTGATACACGCTTATTGGTTTGAACTAAAGGTGCATACATTTGGGAATACTTTATTTTAAAATCATAAAAATCATAACAATTGACCAGCCAATAAATATTATCCAGTTAATGGTCTTTTTTCATGAAATAACCAAAATAAACTAAACAACCAACATACAATATTCAGACCCATATCCAATGTCATTTTTTATTGCCTCTTTTCTTGATTTTTTATGTTTTCTCTGAAGAATAGCGTATCAAAGTGGCGTATTATAATCAAGAGTAGAAATATTATCAAATAAAACTCAGGGATAAATAAAAAATCTTACATTAGGTTATGAATTGTAAAAAGGTGATACATCGAGGGGATATTATTTTGTTTTATAATTGGATTCCAACTTTAGACCATGTTACGTTAAAGAATGTAGTGTTCATAGTGTTTTTTGAGTAAATTTATGGTGAAGTTTATTTATATAAAAATTATAAAAAATAACGGAAATTTCTTTGAGAAGATTTCTTATCATGCTATTATAAAAGTAGTCTTTATTTTTATAATAAATTTTATGAATAATTAGTATTTATAGAAAATAAATACAATAGATGGGGATAGAAAATGGATCAGCAAGGCAATAAAAAATATTTTACAATTACTTATGGATGTCAAATGAATGAATCCGATTCTGAAAAAATTAATGGACAATTAGAGGAATTGGGGTATCTTCCTGCAGAACAGATGGAAGAGGCGGATATTGTAATTTTAAATACATGCAGCATAAGACAGAATGCAGAAGAAAAAGTATATGGGAAAATAGGGGAAGTTAAACAGTTAAAAGATAAAAATCCGCATGTGCTTTTGGGGATTGCAGGATGCATGGCACAAGAAAATCGGAGAAAATTAGTACAAAGAATGCCTATTATTGACTTTGTAATTGGTCCATATAATATACATAATTTACATGAAATTGTAACAGATAAAGAGGCTGTGGGTTCTCATGTGGTTTTAACGCAAATGAAACCGCAACGAGTAAGAGATTATTCCTTATTAAAAGCCTCTCGCAAAAGTAAAATTTTTGCTTGGGTACCCATTATGCAAGGTTGCAATAAATTTTGCACTTATTGCATTGTACCTTATGTACGTGGTAGAGAAACCAGTAGAACAATAGAAGATATTAAAGCTGAAGTTATATCACTTGCGCAAGACGGTTATAAAGAAATTACCTTATTAGGGCAAAATGTAAACTCCTATGGGTTGGATTTTAAAAATAACACCGATTTTTCTGATTTAATTCGGGCATTGGATACCGTAGAGGGGATTAAGCGTATTCGTTATATGACTTCACATCCAAGAGATATGACTAAAGAAATGGTGGATGTGATGGCAGCTTCTTCAAAAGTGGTACGTCATATGCATTTACCTGTGCAACATGGATCCAATGAAATGCTTAAACGTATGAATCGTGGGTATACGGTAGAACATTTCTATGAAATGGTGGATTATATTCGAGAAAGAATGCCTGACGTAGGTTTTACCACGGATTTAATTACAGGATTTCCCGGAGAAACAGAAGAAATGCATCAGGCAACTATAGCGTTACTTAAAAAAGTACGCTTTGATTCTGCTTATACATTTATTTATTCTCCTCGTAGAGGAACACCGGCTGCCAGTATGACAAATCAGATTTCTGATGAGATTAAACATAGACGATTAAATGAAATTATGGAAGTACAGAACCAAATCAGTTTAGAAATTAATAAAGAGTTAGAAGGACAAGATATAGAAATTTTAGTAGAAGGACCTACTAAACAAGATGAAAATCATTGGTTTGGTCGTACCTCTACAAATAAGATGATTGTCTTTCCTAAAGTAGAGGGAATTAAAATTGGAGATATTGTATTGGCACATGTCAATATAGCGCAAACTTGGATTTTAAAGGGCATAGTAAAGGATTAATATATGGCAAAGAAAACACCTTTGATGGAACAGTATAAAGTTATAAAAGCACAATATCAAGATGCAATTCTGTTTTTCCGACTTGGTGATTTTTATGAAATGTTTTATGAAGATGCTATTACCACATCTCGGGAATTGGAATTAACCTTAACCGGTAAGAATGCAGGTGATGGAGAAAAAGCTCCTATGTGTGGAGTTCCTTTTCATGCTGCAGAAATCTATGTATATCGTTTAATTCAAAAAGGATATAAAGTTGCTATTTGTGAACAACTTGAAGATCCGAAAGTATCAAAAGGTTTAGTTAAGCGTGGTGTAGTTCGTATCATTACACCGGGAACTATACTTTATGAAAATTCTATTGCAGATAAGTCCAATAATTACTTAATTTATGTATATGAATCTTCCAGAAATTTAGCAGTTACTATGGCAGATGTGTCAACAGGAGAATGTTGGTGGGGGCTTTGGGATAAGAAAAAGGAAAGAAGTGATTTCTTTGACATGATATCCGTATACTCTCCTTCGGAAGCCATTTTAGAAGTATCTGATGACTTTTATAATGTATTGGAAAACTTTACCGGAACTTCCTTAGGTGGATGTTTATTATCTCGTTATGCAGATATTGATAATACGATTTCAATTCCGAATGAAATTATGGAGTTAGACTGTGTAGAAGTTGTACATGCTTATCAAGGTTTATCCGGATACTTAAAAGAGGTTATGAAAACGGCGGTTAGCTCTTTTTATACAATTATGCCCTTACGACAAGATTGCACACTCACTTTAAGTGAAGAGTGCCTTCGTAATTTAGAAATTACGAGAAATATGCGTGATGGAGGAAGAAAAGGAACTTTACTGGATGTGTTGGATTATACACATACGGCCATGGGTGCACGCTTATTAAAACGTTGGTTGGAACGTCCTTTAACGGATGTTAATCAAATTATACTTCGTCAGGACGGTATACAAGAACTGGTTTCTCATACTACAGAAATGACAGTATTAGAAGAATTACTTTCTCAAATTTTTGATTTTGAACGTATTTTGACGCGTATTGAAACGAATACGACCTCACCTAAAGATTTACTGGCATTAAAAGCTTCTTTAAAAATTTTACCGACTATAAAAGAACGATTACAAGGAGCAAGTTCTATTATTTTAAAAAATGTAAATAAAAATATTCATGTACATGGAACTATTTATGAGTTATTAGATCGTTCAATGAACGAAAATGGTACAGGGAATATTAAAGATGGAAGATATATTAAAGAAGGCTATAATGCAGAACTTGATGAATTACGTTCTGTAAAGAAAAATAGTCAACAATGGATTGCCAATATGGAGCTTTCCGAGAAAGAAAAAACAGGAATTACAAAACTTAAGATTGGTTTCAATAATGTGTTTGGTTATTACTTTGAAATTCCGCATTCCAATAAAATTCCGATTCCAGACTACTATATTAGAAGACAAACTTTAGTTAATGCAGAACGTTATGTAACACCGGAACTTAAGGAATTCGAAATAAAAGCATTAAGTGCCAAAGAAAAAACAGAGGCATTAGAACTAAAAATTTATCAAGAAATTAAAGCACAAATCCGACCGGATATTCCGGCTATGCAAAGAACGGCCAGAGCATTAGCTTCCTTAGACTGTTTAGTAAGTCTTGCTCGTGCAGCTGCTACAGATAGATATGTTCGTCCTTCGATTATAGGAGGGCAATATGGAACAATTTCTATTAAGGATGGAAGACATCCCATGGTGGAAAAGGCAAATAAAAGCAGAATATTTGTACCGAATGATACAGAACTTAATCATATATCACAGGAATTGTTAATTATTACAGGTCCTAATATGGCAGGGAAATCGACTTATATGAGACAAGTTGCCGTGTTGGTGATTATGGCACAAATCGGTTCATTTATTCCTGCTGGAGAAGCCGTATTTTCTCCCGTAGACAAAATTTTTACTCGTGTGGGAGCCACAGATGATATTGCGACCGGTCAAAGCACTTTTATGGTAGAAATGAATGAAGTATCCAGAATTCTTCGTGGAGCCACAAAAAACAGTCTTATTCTTTTGGATGAAATTGGAAGAGGTACCAGCACTTATGACGGTATGAGCATTGCAAGAGCTGTTGTTGAATATATTGATAAACACATTCATGCATATACTTTATTTGCAACTCATTACCATGAGTTATCTACAATGGCTTTACATAGTGAATCTATTAAAAACTATACGGTGAGCGTTAAGGAAAAAGGAAAAGATATCATTTTCTTGAGAAGAATTGTACCGGGAAGTGCAGACAGGAGTTATGGTATACATGTAGCCCGATTAGCCGGATTACCTGCCGATTTGCTTGTGCGAGCAGAGCAAATATTAGAAGGCCTTGAAGCAAATGACGGGAAAAATGCTAAAGACGGAGCTATACCGATACAAGAGGATACGCCTATGAATTTGTTCAACTCTTCTATCATTACAGAATTAGCGAATGTTGATGTCATGAGCATGACACCTATAGAAGCTATGGATATGTTATTCAGATTGAGCAAAGAAGCAAAGGAGGGACGATAATGGCTTTAATTCATATATTAGATGAATTGACATCCAACCAAATTGCAGCAGGAGAAGTAGTAGAGCGGCCTGTAAATGCGGTAAAAGAATTGATAGAAAATGCTATTGATGCGTCCGCTTCCGAAATTGAAGTAGAAATTGCAGAGGGCGGAATTTCATATATTCGAGTAACTGATAATGGCTGCGGTATGACCGATGAAGATGCTAAATTATCTATTATTCGTCATGCTACCAGTAAAATCCGAACATTAGAAAATATTTATCATATAGCCTCTTTGGGGTTTAGGGGAGAAGCTTTGCCAAGTATTATGTCCGTATCCAAAGGACGTATTACTACTCGACGTAAAGAGGATGAAATTGGAATTACATTAGAATTGGAAGCCGGAAAAATTACTTTAGAGGAGGCTTGCGGTGCTCCTATAGGAACTACGGCAGAAGTAAGAGATTTATTTTTTAATGTGCCTGCACGTAAAAAGTTTATGAAGTCGGAAAGAACGGAAAGTAGCCGTATTAATGCAATGGTTGGAAAAATGGCACTTGCTAATCCGGGAATTGCTTTTCGTTTAATAAATAATGGAAGAACTGTATTGGAAACAACCGGAAATGGTCGTTTATTGGATGTAATCTCTTCTCTTTATGGTTTACAAACTGCAGGAGAAATGCTTCCTGTATCCGGAGAAAGTGAACATATTATTTTGGAGGGGATGATTTCTAAACCTTCATTACTAAAGAGTAACCGTCAATATCAGACTATTATTGTTAATGGTCGTATTGTGGATAATGCTGCTATTACTAAGGCGGTAGATAATGCGTACCATTCCCTTTTACCTAAAAACGGACATCCTATTATTACTTTGTCATTGACAGTTCCTTCTGAAAGTATTGATGTGAATGTTCATCCACAGAAACGAGAAATTAAGTTTTCTCAAGAGCAGGATATATTCCGCTTAACTTATCATGCAGTATTAAATGCACTTACTTCCGTTACGGAAGCGGAAGATATTTCTACTGAAATGATAAAAAATCCGGGACGAGATATCATGGTCGATGGAACTGTAGAACGAATTAAGGCGGATTCTGTAATCAAAGAAATACCGACTACATATTCATGGAGAACGGATAGCCGGAATTTTAATGAGGGGATGTATTCGGAAAAACAAAGCAGTAGTATTCCGTTAACTTCTTATGAAAATAATACAAAAAAATCGTATGTACCTAGCAATAATAAGCCTGTATTTACTAATCCGAAAGAAATTATGAATACTCATTTTATTGTAGATAATGAGGAAGTAAAAGATACAACACTTTTTGATGTATCGCAAATATCTCCAAAAGATGATTTAGTCATTCCTTTAGGGCAAGTAGCCAAATGTTTTATTGTTTGTTGCAGAGGGCAAGATTTATATATTATTGATCAACATGCAGCACATGAACGTATTCGTTATGATATGTTGGCAGAACGGGCAGAAGGCATTCCTATGCAAGAATTATTAGTTCCTGTATTAATGCATGTAGATGAACATGACATGGCTGTATTAGAAGAACATAAAGAAGATATGACCGTATTAGGGATTTGTTTTGAACAAGCAGGTCCGGATGTTATTCGTGTTACGAGCGCTCCCAGTGATTTGCCGGGGGAAGACGTGGAACAAGTTATTAAAGATATACTGATTGCTTATCATGATAAAAGTAAGCCTTCTGCAGAAACTCTCCGTCATCGTGTAATGGCATTTGCTGCTTGCCGAGGTGCAATTAAATGTGGTGATGTGCTAAATATTCGGCAAATGAAAGAATTAATAGCAGAATTATTTGAAACGTCAAGACCTTTTGTTTGTCCGCATGGTAGACCTACTATTGTGAGATTTACACCGGATGAATTAGGTCGATTATTTCATAGACCATGAATCATCATATCGGAGTAACCATATCGCTCGATGCATCTGAGGAAGTCCGTCAGAAAGCAATGATGGCAGCAAACATACTTCATTTGCCATGGAAAGAACGAAAAGCCACATTAGGAGAGACTTGCGCGTCCGATTGTGACTGTTTGTTAATTTATACAAAACAACTTCCTGAAATTTGGACAAAAGATAGCATCTATCGATTTCATTTAGGAACGGCGGAATTACGTATTAAGCAGATGAAACGTGGTGTGCAAGATCGATTACTTGCGCTTTTACCACCTCGAAAAGATATAGTTATTGTAGATGCTACTTTTGGTGCCGGAAGAGATGCTACCGTATTTTCTTGGTACGTAGGAAATGCAGGAAAGGTTATATCTCTGGAAAAAAGTGCTGCACTTTGGGCAATAGGGAAGGAAGGTCTTGCTCAGTTTTCTGATTCTGACAAGGATGTCATAGAAGCATTACGTAGAATTGAGCTATATCATTATGATTTTATATCATGGCTATTGAAAGCACAGAGTAAGAGTGTAGATGTGATATATTTTGATACAATGTTTAAACATCCTGTGAAACGTAATGCTAATCATATAGAAGCTTTCAGAAAATCGGCTTGTTATGATACGCTACAAGAATCTATATTATTAGAAGCTTGTCGTGTAGCAAGAGAATGTATTATTGTCAAAGAGCGGTCGTTTTCGCCCCTATTTAAAAATGAACTGTTTACAAAAATAGATTCCAAACGTGGGCAATCAACGGCATATGGAGTTATTACATGCAAAAACAGAAAGTAATTACTATTCTTGGTCCTACCGCTTCCGGAAAGTCGGCTCTTGGAGTTTATTTAGCAAAAAAAATGGGTAGTTCTATTATTTCAGGGGATGCTTTTCAGGTGTATCAAGGTATGGATATAGGCACTGCAAAAGTGAGTCGGTCTGAAATGGAAGGCGTTCCTCATTATCTTGTAGATTGTTTTCATCCTACAGAATCATACTCTGCAGCTATATTTGCAGAAAAAGCTTCTCATTATATAGAAATCGAAAATAATAGTGGAAGAATTCCTTTTATTGTAGGGGGAACCGGATTATATATTGAAGGATTACTTGCCGGGTTTGAATTTAGAGATAAAGGAAGTACACGACAACATTGGATGGACTTGTATGAAAAAGAAGGGATAGCAGGACTTATTGCTGCTGCTAAGAATATTCCTACTATTAAAGAAATTCCACAAGACAAACAACGACTTATTCGTAGCTTGGAACTGGCAACTGATAACAAATCACAGCAAGCGGGACGTGCTGCTGATTTAGTATATAAGGGGCCGGTTATAGGAATATCCATGGATAGGGAAAAATTATATGAGCGCATTAATCTTCGTGTAGAGCATATGTTTGAGCAAGGATTGGAACAAGAAGTTAGAGCGTTATTAGCAAGTGGTATTCCTGCAGATGCACAAGCCTTTAAAGGGATTGGGTATAAAGAGATGCTTGCTTACATTCGAGGTGAGTTATCGTTGCATGGTGCTAAGGAGCTTATCAAGAAAAATACGCGTCATTTTGCTAAAAGACAGTTAACTTGGTTTCGACATATGCCGTATATTCAGTGGATAGAACGTTCTGATACGGAAGACAACTCTTGGTATGAGCAAGCAGAACAACTTATTTACACTTATTATTCAATGTGAGATAGATAAAGATTATAAAAAGGATTTCTATAATATTTATAGAAATCCTTTTTGCAAATAATTAATGAGAAGTCTATTATATAGGTATTGTAATTTATCTATTGTTTTATTAAAGGATGAGAATATAATGAATCCAGACATTTTGAATATTGATAAAAGAGCATTGGAAATTTGCGAACCTATATTTGAAAAAATGAAAGAAATTTCTTTATATAATACGAAAAAAATATTGGAGTCATTTAGAAGAAATCAACTTTCTTTTTTTCATTTTGCAGCAAGTAATGGATATGGATATGATGATGCCGGTAGAGAAAAACTGGAAACTATTTGGGCAGATGTATTTCAAGCAGAAGCTGCTTTAGTAAGACCGCAATTTGTATCCGGAACACATGCATTAGCAACCGTATTATTAGCATTACTTTCTGCCGGGGATACTTTAGTATCTGCTGTTGGAACTCCTTATGATACGATGCAGAGCGTTATTGGTATATCCGGGAATGCTCCTCATAATTTAAAACAAAGAGGTATTCATTATAAAGAAGTACCTTTAACGGATGGGCATTATGATTTAAATGCTATAAAGAATACTGTGACTGCAGATACAAAAGTAGTGCTTATACAACGTTCTCGTGGGTATATGGATAGAGAATCTCTTTTTCCTGAAGATATAGCAGCTATTATAAGAGCTGTAAAAGAAATTAACTCGAACATTATTTGTTTTGTAGATAATTGTTATGGTGAATTTACCTCAAAAGAAGAGCCCATTGAATTAGGGGCCGATATTACTGCCGGTTCATTAATTAAAAATGCAGGTGGCGGGTTAGCCCCTACCGGTGGGTATATTGTTGGACGAGCTGACTTAGTGGAACTTTGCGGACAAGAACTTACTGCACCGGGCTTAGGGGCGGAAATGGGATCCTATGCAGCCGGGTATAGATTTTTCTTTGAAGGTCTGTTTATGGCTCCTCACATTACTTGTCAAGCTGTTATGGCTGCTGAATATGCAGGCGCCGTATTTCAATCATTAGGATTTCATGTTTCGCCCGAAGCAGGAAATCTTCGCACAGACTTAATTACAGCTATTGAATTAGGATCAGAAGAAAATATGAGACTTTTTGGAGAAGCTATTCAAAGTTGGTCTCCTGTAGATTCTTATGTACAACCGGTTCCCGGAGATATGCCCGGATATACAGATCGTATATTAATGGCGGCAGGAACTTTTGTACAGGGATCTACTATTGAATTATCTGCTGATGGACCGGTGCGTCCGCCCTATACTATGTACCTACAAGGGGCATTAACATTTGAACATGGTAGGTTGGCTGTTCTTGGTGCAGCAGAAAATATTTTAAATGCAAAAAAGAGTAAATAATATAAAAAGACATAGTGTATTGCTATGTCTTTTTATATTATTTATGGCAAGTTCTCTCTAATAGAGAAGGTGCTTATGTTATAATAAAAATAAAATAATTATAAAAAAAGTATATACAATATTTAGAATAGATGATAAGATATAAAAAATATTTATCGTATAGAAAGGAGGCGCTATGCTACCGGCAAGATTCAAGGTAAGGAATTATTGTTCCATTGCTTGGAACGAGCCCCTTCCCGGCGGTAAGATTGCTTCGGGTGCATCTGTAGTTAGAGTACGTAGTTCACAAATCGTAGAAAAAGCCACATTTTCTTTTACTAAAAATGTGGAAGACGAATTAATGAAATTGCGAAAATTTTTAGATGTTGATATGCTCCTTGTATATGATGGAGAAAAAGAAGTAGAAGATCTTAATAATTTTTGTTTTAGACAAGGAATCGGTCTTTTAGCAAATACCGTTTTAAATTTAAGTGAATTGATAGAAGAAGTAAAAGAGTGTGATTTTGGAACCGGAGATAGAAATCTTATTTTATGTAAGGAAACGGAATTACAATCTTTAGATAATATTAATAATAAAGCAGAGCTTATGAGTGAGTTGTATCAGCTATCTGCCAGTTATTTATTTGATTATGAAGAACCTTATCCACTTTGGGTAAAATACCTGAATAAAGAAGAAGAACGGTATATGGCGCAAAAATCAGTCGGTAATGAAAAAAACATTATCATGGCATATGTGTTATTACTTTTTGGCTTTCATTATGCCTATTTAAAACGCCCTTGGCTTACTGTTCTTTATATTGGAACCATAGGTGGATGCTTCCTCTGGTTTTTGTTAGACATATTTAGAATGCCTTATTTGATAGATATGTATTATAGCAGGATTGCTAATAGTGCCTACCGGAATGTATCGAAATAATATTATGGAGTTCTATTTAGCGGTTATTATAAAATAAAAACTTCTTTCTCTTTGTGAGAAGAAGTTTTTTACTATTTGCATTAAAATTTTATTTACGTGATATACTGTAATGAAATGTAGTGCTCGTAACGTAGAATATAAGAAAGGAATCCTATGAATATTCGTTTTATAGTTCAGTATGATGGAACTCGATATAAAGGTTGGCAAAAACAAGTTCGAACAACGGAAACTATCCAAGGGAAATTAGAGCAAGCGATTACAAAAGTGGTTGGCGAAACCGTACAAGTTCTGGGGGCAGGAAGAACCGATGCAGGGGTGCATTCCATGGGGCAAATAGCTAATGTTCGATTGACCAGTAATGTTATAGTTTCCGATTGGGAAAAGCAAGTGAATGATGCACTTCCATCCGATATAGTCATTATATCCAGTCAAGAAGTTTCTAATAATTTTCATAGTCGTTTTAATGCTAAAGCTAAAACTTATGTATATCGAATGCGTATAGGAAGTCAAAAAGATGTGTTTCATAGACGCTTTATTTGGCAATATGGACAAGTATTAGATATAGAAAAGATGAAAGAGGCTGCTACTTTATTGATAGGTACTCACGACTTCAAAGGATTTACTTCCAATAAAAAAAGCAAAATGAGTACTGTACGTACTATTTCTGCAATCCAAATTGAAAAAGCTAAAGATATCCTTACTTTTTCAGTTACCGGTGATGGATTTTTAACAAATATGGTGAGAATCATAGTAGGAACACTAGTTGAAGTTGGAGAGGGAAAGAAACAGACTGATTCTATTATGCAAGTACTAAAGTCTAAGGAACGTTTTTATGCCGGATTTACTGCACCACCCGAAGGACTTACCTTGAAAAAAGTATATTATTAAGCAGAGTAAGTTATCAATACACTTATCTTTCAGATGTTACTTAAGCATCTCGGACATTTCTATCAACGATATTTTGAAGTGGATTAAAAGTGGAGATATAAAACAAACAGCTAAAGGAGAGTTCACGGAAGCCATTGCTTCTAAATCATGTTAAATTATGTTATAATCAAACCTGATTTATGGGGCTATAGCTCAGTTGGTTAGAGCGTTACGTTGACATCGTAAAGGTCTCTGGTTCGAATCCGGATAGCCCCACCACTCTATTTTAGTTATAAGGTTCTGTTGGAGCATGTTTCAACAGAACCTTATTTACATATTTTTAGTATAAATAATAGTGTAGAATACATGATAAAATATAATCAAAAATATATAAGAGAGTAGGAGGAACTATGTTTAAAGCAACTACTATATTGGCTGTACAAAAAAATGGACATGTCGCTATAGCCGGAGATGGGCAAGTTACTATGGGAAATAGTGTCGTTATGAAAAATACAGCAAAAAAAGTACGTCGTTTGTATCAAGGAAAAATTCTGGTTGGATTTGCGGGTTCTGTGGCAGATGCCTTTGCACTCTTTGATAAGATTGAGTTAAAGTTAGCAGACTATAAAGGCAATTTAGTTCGTGCAGTAGTAGAATTTGCAAAGGAATGGAGAAGTGATAAAATTCTCCAAAAATTGGAAGCATTGCTCATTGTTACGGATGGAGAGCATTTATATTTAGTATCAGGGAATGGAGAAGTTATAGAGCCGGATGACGGTATTTTAGCTATTGGTAGTGGAGGCAATTATGCATTGGCGGCAGCACGAGCACTAATTGCGAATACAGATTTATCTGCACGGGAAATTGCAGAGAATTCATTGCATATTGCAGCAGATATATGTGTTTTTACTAATCATAATGTCATTGTGGAGGAATTATGAGAGCAGATCTTACACCTCATAAAATTGTTGACTATTTAAATCAATATGTCATTGGGCAGCAAGATGCTAAAAAATCGGTAGCAGTAGCACTTCGTAATCGGTGGAGAAGTAGACAATTGGCTCTTGATATTGCGAAAGAAATCAGCCCTAAAAATATATTGCTTATTGGACCGACCGGAGTAGGGAAAACAGAAATTGCCAGACGTATAGCCGCATTAACAGATGCTCCTTTTGTAAAAGTAGAAGCTACTAAGTATACGGAAATAGGTTATGTAGGTAGAGATGTGGAGTCCATGGTTCGAGATCTGGTAGAAGAATCGGTACGCATGATAAAGAAACAAGAGTCATTGGCACATGGTGAAAAAGCGGATGAACAGGCGGTATTAAAGATAGCAGATATTTTATGGCCGACAAAAAAAGAAGAAACAAGAAGCCCTATGGACATTATTTTCGGAGAGAAGAAAGAAGAAAAACCTAAAAGTCCGGAAGAAGAAACACAAAGAGCAGCTTTTATTGAAAAGATTCGTGCAGGAGAAATGGATGACCGTATTATAGAAATTGATGTGGCAGTAAAAAATAATATGGGCGAAAATGGAGATAATGAAAATATTATACAAATTCGACAAGTATTTGCGTCCATGATGCCGAAGAAAACAAAAAAGAAGACAGTTACAGTTCGTATGGCACGAGAACTGCTTAGAGAAGAAGTAACTGATGAACTTTTAGATATGGATACCATTGCAGATAAGGCTATTCATATTGCTGAAGAAAACGGTATTATATTTATTGATGAAATTGATAAGATTGCAAGTAAAGAGGGGAGCGG